>JAQCBM010000094.1 GCA_027729865.1 Actinomycetota bacterium | reverse complement strand
AGCGTGACGACGAAGAAGGCAATTGACGGAGCAAAGATTGCGTGAATTCCGTCGTAGGTACGAACAGCGAACGCAGCGAAGATCGATACAACGAGTAATCCGATGCCGGTGATCACCCCTGGCTCACCACCGAACACCAAGGTTTCGCCGAAAGCGAGGATCAACGTCACGCCGATGGTGACGGCATAGACACCAAGACCGGTGAGTGAACCTGAAGACGCGCGCTGGCTCTCGCGTCGTTCCTCGCGTCGTTCCTCGCGTCGACTACGCGCCGATCGCTCGGGAGCAGCCCCATCCTCGGCCAGTGCCGCACCGGCCATCACCTGTAGGGCCGGTGCGGGCTCACCCCTCGATGCGGTGGGAAACACCTGTGCAGATTTGGCCGCGGCTTCTTCGACGATGATTCCTTCGGCCACGACTGGTTCATTCGAGATCGGCACGCTGGGTTCGTCGCCACGGGCCATCGTGCGAAGACGACGCGCCTGCATGGTGCCAACCGCGGTGATGGCGTCGGCTCGCTCCACGGCACCGCGGCTGCGGAACAGGCGACCTTCTTTTGGGTCGGTGGGCGGGGTGATGGGCGCGTTGTCGGTGGGCGGGGTGCTGGCCGCGTTGTCGGGTGGTTCTTCGAAGACTTCCGCGGCGACGACGACTTCGTCGATTACGTCGTCGTCGGACTCATCGCTCGACGCCTCCACCGGCAAAGGTGGGTCTTCGAACCGCATCCCACCTTGTGGCGTTGCCTCCTGAACCGCTTGCGGCACCGCCACCAACGGTTCCCAGTCACTGAACGGGTCCGACGGGGGAGCGTCCTGCTCGCGAGGCTCCACGAACGGCTCATCTAGAGGTGAGGAAACCGGCTCGGCAACGGGCTCGGAGTCGGGGCGAAACAGGTGGGCGAACTCATCCGGCGTCTCCCGCCCATCGCCCGACTGCGTCACAAGGCCCAACGTTATCTGCCGCAGGTGTGAACCCGGCGTACGTGAAGGGGCTGGAGCGGGTGGTTTCTGAGGGCAACCGCGCCACCTAGGATCGCCGCTTGTGGCGCTCACTATCGGAATCGTCGGTCTCCCCAACGTCGGCAAGTCAACGCTGTTCAATGCGCTGACGAAGAACGACGTGCTCGCGGCGAACTATCCCTTCGCCACCATTGAGCCGAATACCGGTGTGGTGGGTGTGCCGGATGCTCGCCTGGCGAAGCTGGCAGAGATCTTCGGATCTGCAGAGATCATTCCCGCCACCGTGACCTTCGTGGATATCGCCGGCATCGTCAAGGGTGCTTCCGAAGGTGCCGGATTGGGAAACAAGTTCTTGGCGAACATTCGCGAGTCGAATGCGATATGTCAGGTGCTGCGCGCTTTCCACGACGACGATGTTGTTCACGTAGAAGGACGCGTTTCTCCTGCGGAAGACATGGAGACGATCAACACCGAATTGATCCTGGCTGATCTGCAGACACTCGAAAACGCGATTCCACGCTTGACGAAGGAAGCACGCAACGACAAGTCGAAGGCGCCGATGCTCGCTGCGGCGGAAGATGCTGCGGAAATCTTGAACACGGGCAAGACACTGTTCGCTGCCGGATTCGACACCGAGCCAATCCGCGAACTGTTCCTGTTGACCGCCAAGCCGTTTTTGTACGTGGTGAACTGCGATGAGGATCAGCTCACCGATGACGACTTCAAAAAGCAGATGCGCGAACTTGTCGCTCCAGCCGAAGCGGTGTTCCTCGACGCCAAGGTCGAATCCGAACTCGTCGAACTCCCGGACGATGAAGCACTCGAGCTACTTCAATCAGTGGGTCAACAGGAGTCAGGGTTAGATGCGCTCGCGCGTGTGGGCTTCGACACCCTCGGTCTGCAGACGTACCTCACCGCCGGGCCCAAGGAAGCGCGTGCTTGGACGATTCAGAAGGGAGCAACTGCCCCCGAGGCTGCTGGGGTAATCCACACAGATTTCCAGAAGGGCTTCATCAAGGCAGAGGTTGTGTCCTTCGACGAACTCGTGGACGCCGGTGCTATGGCCGAGGCGAAGTCTCGCGGCAAGGTGCGCATGGAGGGCAAGGACTACGTCATGTCCGATGGCGATGTCGTCGAGTTCCGCTTCAACGTGTGATCGTTGTTGTCCTTTCGAGCGACACCGCACATACAGTTAGTTCATGGAGAATTTCTTGTATTCCGTCGAGCGCGAGTTCGATATCCCGGTTGAGGTCTTGTGGGATGCCTGGGTGGATCCGGTAGCCCTCGAGGCTTGGTATCACCCGACCGATTTGACGTGTGTCCCTGGATCCGTGGTCTCCGACCCCGTTGACGAGGGCGAGTGGGCAGTTGCGGTGGACGTACCCGAGTACGGCTTCGTGGCCTACTTCTACGGCCGCTACACCGCAGTTTTCCCCCACGCGCGACTCGAGCACACGATGCACTACACGCAGTCGGCCGAGGAGTTCGCGCTGCGCGACGAAGCAACCGAATACCACCTAATTCGCGTCGAGTTCGACAATCGCGGAATGCGCAGTTGGGTGAAGTTCAGCCAGTTCGGCGAATTGCCCGAGGACGAAGCAATCCGGGCGCAGGAAGGAATGGAGAGTTACTTCGATTCCTTGGAGCGCTTTCTTGCCGTGCCGTCGTAGCGTCAAGTACGCCTTGTGGAAGTTCACGTAGCAGTGGTGCTTCGACTTTCGCGCCATTGCGACCACGCGGACGTGCACCACAGTGCCCAGACCACCAACACCGGCTGGAATAGCAGGCGCATGAATCGAGCAGCATCGGAATCGAGACCAAACGCATCGGTGCCGGTGATGAATTGGGAGATGTTTCCGGGGAAGATCACCACGAAGAACGCGGCCACGACCCAGCCCACTATCGGTCGATAGCGCCTCGGGGCAATGATGAGCGCGGCTCCGAGTAAGAGTTCCACAACACCGGAGATGGCAACCACCGCTTCGGGTGCGGGCATCCAGGGCGGTACTTGAGCGAGAAACGCTTGGGCGTTCGTGAAGTGGCCGATCCCGGCGCCGAACAAAAAGACACCAAGGACGAGTCGACCGATGGTTCGCAGCACGCAGTGAGGATGCCACGGGCGCTGCGTCTAGTGTTCGCAGGTGCCCACCAGAGACGATTTACGCAACATCGCCATCATCGCCCACGTCGACCACGGCAAGACCACGTTGGTCGACGCCATGCTCTGGCAGTCAGGCGCTTTCCGGGAAAACCAGGATGTTGCCGAGCGGGTGATGGACTCGATGGACCTCGAGCGCGAGAAGGGCATCACGATCCTGGCGAAGAACACGTCTGTGCACTACTCCGGGCCGGGTGCGCCTGATGGCGGAGTGACCTTCAACATCATCGACACCCCCGGTCACGCAGACTTCGGCGGCGAGGTGGAGCGTGGCTTGGAGATGGTCGATGGCGTGGTGCTGCTCGTCGACGCCTCCGAAGGTCCGCTGCCACAGACCCGCTTTGTTTTGCGCAAGGCCCTGGCCAAGCGCCTACCCGTCGTGCTCGTCATCAACAAGGTGGATCGACCCGACTCGCGGATCAAGGAAGTGGTCGACGAGGCCTACGAATTGTTCTTGGATCTCGATGCCGACGATTCCCAGATCGATTTCCCCATCGTCTTCACATCTGCCAAGGCTGGCCGTGCGTCGTTGACCCAGCCGGCCGATGGGGCAATGCCCGAGGAAGAGAACCTCGAACCGCTGTTCCGCACGCTGCTCGAGACCGTCCCGGCACCGCAGTACGTGGAAGGCGCACCCCTGCAGGCACACGTCACCAACCTCGACGCCTCGCCTTACCTGGGCCGCTTGGCCTTGTGTCGTGTCCACCAAGGCACGATCAAGAAGGGGCAGCAGGTGGCTTGGATGCGCGCAGATGGTTCGGTCGAACGCGCGAAGGTGGTGGAACTGCTCGTTACCCAAGCCCTCGAGCGAGTGCCCGCCGAGTCAGCGGGTCCCGGGGACATAATCGCCGTGGCGGGCATCCCGGAGATCACCATCGGAGAGACGCTCGCCGATGTCGAAGACCCGAAGGCTCTGCCGGTCATCACCGTGGATGAGCCATCCATTTCGATGACCATCGGCATCAACACCTCACCGCTCGCTGGTCGCAGTGGCGGCACGAAGTTGACTGCGTCCATGGTCAAGCAACGACTGGAATCCGAGCTCATCGGCAACGTGTCCATTCGCGTGGTGCCCACTGATCGCCCGGATACCTGGGAGGTGCAAGGGCGCGGGGAACTGCAATTGGCGATTCTGGTCGAGTTGATGAAGCGCGAAGGTTTCGAACTCACCGTGGGCAAGCCGCAGGTGGTCACGCGAGTGATCGACGGCAAGGTGCACGAGCCCGTTGAGCGACTGAGCGTCGATATTCCCGAGGACTACCTGGGAGTAGTCACCCAACTCATGGCTCTGCGCAAGGGTCGGATGGAGCAGATGATCAACCACGGCACGGGCTGGGTCCGGATGGAGTACCTCGTGCCGGCTCGCGGCCTGATCGGTTTTCGCACTGAGTTCTTGACCGAGACGAGGGGAACGGGCTTGTTGCACCATGTCTTCGATCGTTACGAGCCGTGGTACGGGGAGTTACGCACGCGACCCACGGGTTCGCTGGTGGCCGACCGGTCCGGTCAGACGACTGGCTTCGCCCTATCGAACCTGCAAGAGCGCGGGACGATGTTCGTGGGTCCAGGAACCGAGGTCTACGAGGGCATGATCGTGGGAGAGAACTCACGTTCCGATGACATGGACGTCAACCCCACCAAAGAAAAGAAATTAACCAACATGCGTTCGTCTACCGGCGATGTCCTGGTGCCGCTGATCCCACACAAGCAGTTGTCTTTGGAGCAGGCTCTTGAATTTTGTCGGGAAGACGAATGCGTGGAGGTCACCCCGTCTGCCGTGCGGATGCGCAAGGTGTTGCTGACTGCGACCGATCGTGTTCGGGCAGGCCGCAAGAAGAACTAGTCGCGCTTCGTGAGGTGAGTTCGGAAGAAATCCACCTCGGTCAGCAATAGATTTTCGGCAACTATCTCCTGCGGTGTCATGTGTGTGACCCCGCTCAGCGGCAGCACGTTGTGTGGCTTTCCGGCCGCCAGCAGGGCGCTTGAGAGTTGCAGGGTGTGAGCGGCAAGGACGTTGTCGTCGGCCAGACCGTGGATCAGTAGGAGTGGGCGAGTGAGATTCGTGGCGCGAGTGAGCAGCGAGGTGTGCTCGTAAGGACGGGCGTCGTCGTTGGGATTGCCGAGGTAGCGCTCTGTGTACGCGGTGTCGTACAGGCGCCAATCGGTGACCGGCGCCCCGGCAACCGCAGCATGGAATACGTCAGGACGATCCATGACCGCAAGTGCAGCGAGGTAGCCACCAAAGGACCACCCGCGAATACCCACACGCGTGATATCCAGCGCATCGACTTTGTCAGCGATCGCTAGGAGCCCATCGACCTGGTCCTGCAGCACTGGTGTGGCCAGATCGAGATGCACTGCGTACTCCCAGGATGGCCCGCGTCCTGGAGTGCCGCGGCCATCGATCACCACCACCGCGAAACCTTGATCGGCCAGCCACTGTTCGGTGAGGTAGGCGCCACCAGCACGGATCACCCGCTGCGCGTGAGGTCCGCCATACGGGCTGCAGATCACTGGCCAACGCATGCCGGGCTCGTGTTGCGAGGGAAGCAAGAGGGCAGTGGCTAACTCGCGCTCACCCACTCGCATGAGTTGCACTTGGGGTGTGACATTCGGTTTCTCGGCCATCGAGGCAACGCGAACCCGGGAGCCACCGTCGATGACGTGTACCTGGGAAGCAGTCTCCTCCAAGCGTGCGCTGGCTTCGATACGCACGTGCCCACTCACCACGCCAGATGTCCATGCTTCGGGCTTAGTGAGCACAGTGGTGCTGCCATCGAAGTCGATCACAGCAATGACTCGTGTGGTCGGTTCCGCGTAAGCACCGACCACCACCCCGGTATCGGTCATGTCGAGTACGGCTTCGACGTTCAGGTCGATTGATGACAAGGGTGCGCCATCGCGACACACGCGAAAGACGCCGTCGACTTCGAGAATCTCGATCAAGGAGCCCGCGTGGTCGATGGTCGGTACACCACCCATGACGGTCACCCACGGCTGTTGTTCGCGCTCTCCGCGCACGATGAGGCTGTTTTCCTGTAGTTGTAGAACCTGTTGGCGCTGCTGATCGCGGCTGAGAACTGTGATGACAGCGGTGGCGTGTGATGGTTCGTTGGTGGGAACGTGAACACTTGCGAGGTAGGGGTATCGCTCGTGATCCCAGGTGAGTTCGGTCGAGGCTGACGCATCAGCGGTCACGTTAACGAGGTGCAAGGAGACGTCCGCGTTGGGAGTTCCAGCGGACGGGTACCTGTGTGCGCTCGGCTCCCGTTCCGGCTGAGCCGGATCACCGATCCATCGAGTGTCGACACCGGTCTCATCAACGCGCTCGATAAGTAAATGGGAGGAGTCCGCAAGCCACCACATCCCGCGGTGTAGCTCGAGTTCCTCGGCGGCAATGAAGTCGGCAAGTCCCCACGTGATCGCATCGCTTGCTTCTGGTGTGACAGCGCGGGGGGCGTCGTTGTTCTCCACAACGAACACCTGACCGCTGCAGACGTATGCAACAAAGTGACCGTCGGGACTCATCTGCGGATCAACAACAGGGCCAGGATGGGGCAGTTCGCGCACCGCACCGGAGTCCAGATCCACTCGGTAGGGGGCGCCGTCCACAGCGAAGGCAGCGTGTTCACCTGTGGTGTTCACCGAGTAGGCGGTAATGCCCGACGTCACTTCCCTCAGACGCTCGCGCCGGGCCAATTCGGCCGCGGGAAGTTCCCCCGAAGCGACGAGGTCCGCGGCGCGAACCACACACCGCTCATTCCAGCCGTCGCTCTCATTGATCACCCAGAGGTCCCCCGCTGGGGTGTGACCATCCGTGCTGCGAACGAAGATGACGCGGGCTGTGCCGTTGGAACGGTGAGCGATACGGAAACTGCGGGGCGCACCCAACCGAAAGCCGCGGGTGCGGGCGCGCTGCCGCGGAAAGCTCTCCGTCTGGTGATCCACGGCCCCATTCAACTAGTTGAGTCAGGTCGAGGCGTCCGCAAGTAGCCTGACGCCGTGACCAACGTGAATTCCAGCGGCAAACGAATGCTCCTCGTGCATGCCCACCCGGACGACGAAACCATCGGTACCGGAGCCACCATGGCGAAGTACGCAGCAGATGGCGCCCAGGTCACGCTCGTCACG
>JAQCBM010000093.1 GCA_027729865.1 Actinomycetota bacterium | reverse complement strand
AGGCTGCGTTGGGAGTTGATGAGGCCGATGCTTTGGATTACGTCTTCGGCTACAGCATTATCAACGACATCAGCGCTCGCGATCAACGTCGCTCAGGCCAGTGGTTCTTCTCGAAGGGTCAGGACAGTTATGCACCGTTTGGGCCCATGATTGTGACAACGGACGAGATCACCGATCCTCACGACCTCCAGTTGAGTCTCACCGTCAATGGCGATCAGCGACAAAACGGCAACTCGCGTCACATGCTGTTCAAGATTCCGACTCTGATCACAGACATTAGTTCGGGCGTCACGTTGGAGCCAGGTGACGTTATTGCCACGGGCTCACCCCAGGGCGTCGGTGCAGCAATGGATCCGCCGACCTTTCTGCAGCCGGGGGACGTCGTTGAATGCACGATTGACCGAATCGGGACGCTTCGCAACTCGGTCGAGGCGGTGTGATGATGGCGAACCCTGTACACCGAGTAGGTCTTATCGTCCCCTCGTCGAACGTGACGATGGAAACCGAGATTCCAGCGATGCTGCGGGCGCGGGAAGAGATTCGACCGGAACGGTTCACGTTCCACTCTTCGCGCATGCGTATGCGATCGGTCACCAAGGAAGAACTCGAGGCGATGGACGACGAGTCCGACCGTTGCGCCGTTGAATTGTCAGACGCAGCGGTCGACGTGATGGGGTATGCGTGCCTAGTCGCGATCATGACGCGCGGCGCGGGTTATCACTGCACTTCGCAGGATCGCTTGAGCAAGCGCACTGAAGAGGAGGGCCGCCTAACCCCGGTCGTCACGAGCGCCGGTGCACTCGTAGATGCACTACGACTCATGGGCGCCAAGAAAGTCGCGCTCATCGCCCCGTACATGCGCCCACTCACGGACCAGGTTGTCGACTACATCGAACACCAGGGCTTCGAAGTCACCGACTCCGTTGCCCTGGAGATCCCTGACAACTTGGAGGTGGGGGCTCAGGATCCCAGGAATCTGGAAACGATCATTGATCGTTTGGATCACAGCGATGCAGACGTAGTGATCTTGTCTGCCTGCGTGCAGATGCCGTCCTTGGCGGCGGTTCAGGCGGTGGAGGATCGGATAGGCAAGCCGGTCATCTCGGCCGCGATCGCAACCACCTTTTTTCTGCTTAAGGAGATGAACCTCGATCCCATAGTTCCCAATGCCGGTTCGCTGCTCAGCGGCGCCTACGCCTAGCCAAGTGGCTACGGCGCGATATGGACACATTCCGGCGTTCGATGGATAGACGGGAAAGACCACGAAGGGCCACGGTGACGCAACCATGCGTCGTCGAACCGGGTGCGAGGAGGCCCCGGCTCGATACAAGAGCGAAAGGTGAACAAACATGACCAAGTCGATACTGGATGGCAAGGACTTCAAGCTAGGCCTGTTCTCGTCGAACTGTTCTTCGGGCATGGCGGTGACGAAGGTCGAAGATCGCTGGACGGGAAGTTGGGACGACAATCTCCGATTGGCAAAGATTGCCGACGAGGTTGGTATCGACTTCCTTCTACCCATCGCCGGCTCAGCCGGCCATGAAACGGCCACCGTTGACGTCGAGCACCGCGCCGGTGATGTACGACGACTCGGGGCCGGCGAGGAAAAGGACCGGGTCCACGCACTCGCGAAGATCCGGCATCCGGTGCAGGGGGATGGAGTCGAGCACTTCGTTGCGATCCTTGTCACTCATGGCGTCGAACATGCCCTGTAAGCGGCCGGTAAGGAACAGTCCGGGTGCGATCGCGTTCACGCGGATGCCGTCGGGTCCGACCTCGCGGGCTAATCGCCGAGTCAGCCCGAGGATGCCGGCTTTGGCTGCGGCATAGGGGACACCCGTCACAGGACTAGTTGACCGGCCGCCTATGGACGAGAAAGTCACGATGGCGCCGCCGCCAGCGTCTCGCATGTGCGGGACCACCTCAGCTGCGCAGTTATACGTACCCTTGATGTTGACGTCGATCACTAGGTCTAAGTCCGCTTCCGTTATGTCCTCAATATCGCGCGGGGTTCCCAGCGATCCTCCTGCCGCGGCGATCAGCACAGTCGGAATACCTAAGGTCTCGACTGTCTGCGCCGCTGCTTGTGCAACCGATGCCCGGTCTCGCACGTCCACCGAGAAGCCTGCGGTTCGGAGCCCTGCGCCTGTGAGTTCAAGGACTCCCTGCTCAATTGCCTCGGCATTGGTGTCCCAGATGGCAACCGCGCCGCCCTCGTCGCCTAACGCTCGGGCTATCGCGAGCCCCAAGCCACCGGCGCCTCCCGTGATGATGGCCACTCGGTCGGTGAATCTGCCTGGCATTGCCCCATCCTCCCGGGTTTCCATTGCCGCATCGGTAAGTCGCGTATATCGTACTATTGTCGATAGTCACAAATACGCTAGACCGAGCGCAATTGTCGCTCTCGGATCGTGAGGGGAGTGGTCCATGAGGATTGCAGTCATCGGCGGTGGTCCCGGAGGGCTGTACTTCTCCAGTCTGGTCAAGCAACTCGATCCCCAGGCGGACATCACGGTGTGGGAGCGAAATGCCCCTGACGACACCTTCGGCTTCGGAGTCGTGTTCAGCGATCAGACGCTGAGCGGGATCAAGGCCTCCGACCAGTCCCTATTCGAGGACATGGGGAAGTCATTTGCCTACTGGGACGACGTTGACGTAGACCTTGATGGCGTGCGATTCACGGTGGCGGGCAACGGATTCGCCGCCATGAGTCGCAAGGAGTTGCTGCACGTTCTTCAGCGACGTGCTGCCGACCATGGGGTTCCCGTCCACTACCGCACCGAAGCGCCTCCGGTCGAGCAACTGATGGCCGAATACGACCTCGTCATCGCATGCGACGGGATCAATAGTGCGATTCGTGAGAAGTTCGAAGCGGACTTCGGAACCACGGTCGATCCGCGGGTATGCAAGTACATGTGGCTCGGAACCGATCTAGTGTTCGAAGCGTTTGAGTTCTTCATCCGAAATACACCGTTCGGGGTGATGCAGATCCACGCCTACCCGATGGATGCTCACATGAGCACATTCATCGTGGAGATGCATGAAGATGTCTGGCGGGCCGCAGGCTTCGACGCGGTCGATGCGGGGTCACTCCCACCGGGTGTCAGTGATGAAGCGAGTATCGCCCGAGTCAAAGAGATTTTCGCCGACATCCTCGGCGACCACTCCCTCGTTGCCAATAACAGTAAGTGGGTCACATTCCGCACGATCCGCAATCAGACCCTCGTGCACGAGAACCTTGTGCTGATGGGGGATGCAGCACATACCGCGCACTTCAGTATTGGATCTGGCACCAAACTCGCGATGGAGGACGCTCTCGCGTTGGCCGCATGTCTGCGCGAGCAACCCACCATCGAGACGGCATTGAAGGCCTACGACCAGGAGCGCACTCCGGTCATCAAGAGCACCCAGCGCTCGGCCCAGGCAAGTTTGGAGTGGTTCGAGGAGTTGGACCAGTACAGCGGGCAAGAACCTGTGCAATTCGCATTCAATCTCATGACCCGCAGTCGCCGGATCACGTACGGAAATCTTCAAGAACGTGACCCTGCGTTCGTGCAACAGGTAGATGCATGGCTGCTTGAGCACGAAATCGCTCGTGGGAAAGTACCCAAGGGCACAGCGTCCGTGCCCCCGATGTTCCTGCCGTATCGGGTTCGTGACGTCGTCCTTCCCAATAGAGTCGCAGTGTCTGCCATGGACATGTACTCATCCGTCGATGGAGTACCCGGTGACTTCCACCTCGTTCACCTGGGCAGCAAGGCGCTTGGTGGGGCTGGGCTTGTGATGACCGAGATGGTGTGTGTGTCCCCAGAAGGTCGCATCACACCGGGCTGCGGAGGTTTGTGGAACGACGACCAAGAAGCCGCCTGGACGCGGATCGTCGATTTCGGGCACACGACTTTCGCGAAAATGGGAATCCAGATCGGGCACTCCGGCCGCAAGGGCTCAACGAAGGTTATGTGGGACGGAATCGACCAACCGCTGGATGAGGGCAACTGGGCCATCATGGGCCCATCGCCGCTGCCGTACCTGCCCTACAGCCAGGTACCCGCCGAAATGACCCGGGTCGACATGGACGTGGTCCGCGACCAGTTTGTCGAGACGACCCTTCGTGCAGCTCGGGCTGGTTTCGACGTGCTCGAACTCCACTGTGCGCACGGTTACTTGCTCTCGAGTTTCCTGACCCCGGTTTCTAACCAGCGCACTGACGAGTACGGAGGCTCCTTGGAGAACCGCCTTCGCTACCCGCTTGAGGTTTTCGACGCTGTGCGCGCGGCATGGCCGGAGGATCGACCGATGTTCGTGCGCATATCCGCGTCCGATTGGGTTCCGGACGGCATCTCGTTCGACGACATCCTCGATATCGCCCGGGCGTTCAAGGAGCACGGTGTTGATGTGATTGACGTGTCCTCGGGTCAGACCACACCCGACGCTAAACCCGAATACGGTCGTTCCTATCAGACGCCGTTCTCCGATCGGATCCGCAACATCGTCGGAATCGACACGATGGCTGTCGGCGCGATCAGTTCTTGGGATGATGTCAACACCAATATTGCCGCGGGCCGCGCGGACCTGTGCGCCATTGGGCGCCCGCACTTGTATGACCCCCAGTGGACCTTGCACGCGGCGGCCGACCAGGGCGTCAAGGTGCCGTGGCCTATGCCGTACGTCGGAGGTAGCTGGAAGCCGCCTGCCGGGCGTGCGGAGGATCCGAAGCCGCGCCTTGAGTTGGTCCCGCAGGACGCCTCGATGAATAGACCAAAGCGCTGGCGACCGAAGCAGTGAGCAACCACAATGGGCATATGCCCGCAACCACGGAAGGAAATCGAATGTCCGATCTCGCGCAACTCGCCGCAGGCATCGTGGACGGATCTGTTGAGGTCGTCGACCTCACCTCACCGTTGCACTCGGGAACACCGATCCTTGCTCTGCCGCCGGAGTTCGGGCAGACGGCGACCTTCGAGTTGGAGGAGATCAGTGCCTACGACGATCGTGGACCGGCCTGGTATTGGAACAACTTTCGCACGGGGGAGCACACAGGTACGCACTTTGATGCCCCCAATCACTGGGTGACCGGTAAGGGTCTCGATGACGTAAGCCAGGTACCCGCTCAACGACTCGTGGGACCTGCGGTGGTTATTGACAAGGTGGCTGAAAGTACCGCGAACCCGGACTACTGCTTGACCCTGGAAGATCTCAAGGCGTGGGAGGCGCAAAACGGTGCCCTGCCCAAGAACGGTTGGGTGCTCTACCGAACCGGTTGGTCCAAGTTCGGTGACGATCCGGCCGCCTTTGCGAACGCCGACGAGAATGGCCCACACACTCCCGGTGTCACGCCTGAAGCGGCAAAATACATCGCTGAAAACACAGAGATTTTGGGTTGGGGTGTCGAGACGGTGGGCACAGATGCTGGTGGCGCGTTCGGTTTCGACCCCCCATTCCCGTGCCACGCGATGTTTTGCGGCAACAGCAAGTACGGGCTAACACAACTTCGGAACCTGGACAAGCTCCCGACTACCGGCGCCGTTGTGATCGCCGCACCGCTACCGATCGTCAACGGATCAGGCAGCCCCTGCCGCGTATTGGCCCTGGTCGCTCGCTGATTTTCCGAGCGGCTTACTTGCCGAGTAGCCGCATCGCCACCTGGTAACCCGAGCCTCCGCCGAGGCCCGGGCCCGGGTGGGTTGATGCGCCGATGTGCCACAGATGCTCGACCCCTGTGTCGTGTCCGGTCGCGGTAGCGAGTGGTCGCCACAGGGCGTACTGGTCGACCCGACAATCCCCTGCGTACGGATCGCCACCGACCAAGTTGACGTTCATCGCCTCGAGATCCGCTGGTCCTAGTACAAAGCGAGCAATCTGCGACGTTCGTACGTTGGGGATGTGCTGTTCGAGGGCATTGACGATCCGATCGGCGTACTCATCGCGCAGCCGAGGCGACCACGTGCCGTCACCTGGATCGATTTCGCCCGCAAGATCACCCGCGACGTGTCTCGGATTCTCCTGCAGTTGGATCCACAGCAGGCCCTTGCCCTCAGGAACTCGCGATGGGTCTACGGTCGCGGGCTGTCCGACGACGATGGTGGGCCGAGCGGGCAGGTAACCGCGGTTGGCGGCATTTACCGACTCGGACAGCGAATCCATCCCATCGAGGATGTGGATCAAGGCCGTGTCCGCTAGCCGGGGATCGCCATTCCATTGCACGGGCTCATCGAGTGCGATGTGAATTTGCATACCCGCTCGACCGAAACGGACCCGCTGCGCCGCGGCGCGACGGTCGGGCAGGACGTCGATGTCATCAAGCAAGTTGCCGTAGAGCGCAGGGGGTGTGACGGAGGCAAGAACGGCTTCCCGGGCCTTCAACTCCTCACCATTGGCCGTTCGAACGCCGGTGGCACGACGTCGAGAGCCGTTATGCGACGTCGAAATCCCGACGACGTTGACCCCGGTTCGCACTTCGCCACCGTGTTCGTGGATCACAGCCGTCAGAGCGTCGACCAGCGACCGTCCCCCGCCGACGGGAACCGGCATCCCACCCATGGCGATGGCAGCCGCAATGACGGTGGTGATGAAGCCGCTACCTGCGTCGTCCGGCCCCAAGCCGTTGTGCAAAGCCCACGGTGCCAGCAGTGCCCTGGTTACGGGTGAATCGAACGTTCGATCGGCCCACGGGCCGGCCGGCTCGAGCAAATCTGCTCCGGATTCCAACAGACCCCGCCGGCCCAGCTGCCGGTACGCCTTCCAGCCGAACTTCCACGCATTTCGACGCCAGAAGTCGGTCCCGAGTAGGCCGAATGCCAAATCGGCCTTCGAGCCAAAGTCCGTCATCAGCGCATTCCAATTCTCCAGATCACCCAGACGACTCATCTCCTGCGACATCAATTCCGAGTCGGTTGAGATGAAAGCGGTGCCGTCCCGGCAGATCACGCCGGTTGGCCACTGAGTGTTGCGGTACTGAAGGCCGTGCCGTTCGAGGTCGGCTGCCAACTCCGCATACGCGGGTCCGCCAACGAAAAGTGGGTGCCAACTCGAGAGCATCTCGATGGTGAAACCCGGAAGGTGTTCAGTGGACGTCCACATCGCCCCCCCGAGTTGGGCATTCCGCTCGAGAACCAGCACCTTCTTGCCCGCACGCGCGAGGAGCGCGGCGGCGACCAAACCGTTGATGCCTGAGCCGACGACGATGTCGTCATAGGTCTGCGATGTCGAGCTGGCGATGGACATGCGGCCTCCGAGGGGTTTGTCTAGCGGGCAGGTGCCGATCGTCAGAATTCCATATGATCCCCGAATGCGA
>JAQCBM010000092.1 GCA_027729865.1 Actinomycetota bacterium | reverse complement strand
CGGCGCACTGAGCTCACCGGAGTGGGAGAAGATCGTCGGCCGCGCGGTGGAGCGCATCAATACCGGCGAACTCGACAAAGTAGTGCTCGCTCGCGACATAGTCGCCGTGGTTGAAGGTGGGCTAGACAAGCGCGCGATCCTCGCCAAGCTCGCTCTCGGGTATCCCACCTGCTGGACTTTCGAAGTCGCCGGACTCGTCGGCGCAACTCCCGAACTTCTCGTTCGCAGAACCGGTGATCTTGTCACCAGCCGCGTCTTGGCAGGAACGGTGAATCGGCGTGGTGACGCGCAAACCGATGAGGGCCTTGCGCAGCAATTGCTCGCGAGTGATAAAGACCTAGCCGAGCATGCGTACGCGGTTCGCTCGGTGGCCCGCGCCCTCGCAACACACTGCACCGACATGGACGTTCCCGAGAATCCGACCGTCCTCGAACTTGCCAACGTGCAACACCTGGCAACCGATGTGACCGGGCGCCTTGCGGATGATGCACCGCTGCTGGCGCTGGCTGCTTCGCTGCACCCCACTGCAGCCGTGTGCGGTACCCCCACCGAGCGTGCGCTGGGGATGATCGCCGAACTCGAAGGGATGTCTCGCGATCGGTACGCCGGACCCGTGGGTTGGTTCGACGCTCGCGGTGACGGCGAGTTCGGTATTGCGCTGCGCTGCGCGCAAGTGGACGAGGAAGCAGGCCGAGTGCGTGCGTTCGCGGGTTGCGGCATCGTCGCTGGATCCGATCCCGAACGCGAACTCGCGGAATCGAATGCCAAGTTGGTGCCGATCCGCGAGGCACTCGCTACGTAGAAAGCTGCAATCGGTAGGCGCGCGAACCCGAACTCAGATCGTTCGCTGTTTCGGACGTCCACTTTCCCGGTGGGGTGGAATCGGGCGTGGCTAGTAGCGCGCTCATGGCATCGTTCCCACCTAGGACGTAGGCGACTACTTCGGCGAAGCCCAGACGCGGTGCGGCTTCCATGAGATGCGCAAGCAGCAGCCTCCCGATTCCCTTGCCGTGCCAGGAGTCTTCGACCAGCAGAGCGATCTCACCGACCGATGGGTCGTTGGGGCCGAGTGGAAATGCATTGCCGATAGCGATGACGTCCTCTGTCCGTGACGCGTCGCTTTCTGTGACCACGAGGGTCATGCCTCGGTGGCCGCCGGAAATGCGGCGGAGGTTCTCCTCGCGCCAGGAGTTCTTGGGCGTGAAGTATCGGTGCAGCAAACTTTCTTGCGAGCAGCGCGAATGAAGTGCTTCGACGGCCGCCGTGTCCTCCGGCCTCGCAAGACGAGTCACGATCTCTGTGCCGTCTCGTAGCGAATCGCGCCAGCCGAACCCCCGGGTACCGCGCGCAACGGTCACCGCGTCGAGAAGTTCGAGAAGGGCCGACGCGCGCGCGTACTCCCCTGCGGTGAACGGCGCGGCGGATCGCCGGACGATCACGTGTTGGTCGACAGTCCACTGCAACCGCGCAGTGTGAGCTGAGGAGTCCTCACCCACGGAGGCGTCCACCACTTCCCATGAATCGGCAAGCAGGAGGTCTGCTGCGGCTTGCGGTGCGTATTCCGGATGGGCGAGCAATCGTGTGCTGAGCTCTAGAACGCGGGCGGCCACATCCTCGGTGTCCGAGCCCTCGCCGCGACCCACCACTACATCGGTGCCCACCGAGCGGAGCGCATCGATGATCAACGTACGAGTGATGGTGTCGCTCGAGGTGAGGATCAGATCCACGAGCGCACGATCCCGGTCATCGCCGATCACCGTGGCGGTCAAACTCATGACGGACACATCCAGCAACGACAACATGCGAGTGAGGTGGGCGATCGCACTGGGCGAGTTCGCCACGCTCACGCGCGCGCGCCAGACACGGGCCGATGCATGCGGCGGAACTACCTCTAAATCTCCATCGGCGGCCAGGGCTTCGATGATGCGGGCGGTGAGGGCGGTCCAGGCACGCGTGTTGTGGGCACGGGGAATGAGCGGCGAGAGCACCGCCAACCCCACCCCCACCGCGAGCACGTGAAGAACCGCGGCCTCCTCATCGGCGGTGGAACCGGTGGTGATGCGTAGTTGACGCAGCACTTCGCGCACCGCCGCCCAGCGTCGTTCCACCCGAGATCCCACCAGTGCACGCAGCGGCTCGTCGTACGGAGCTGCTGTGAGAGCCTGCAATTCTCGTGCCTCCCAGGCGTTCGTGGGATCGCCGAGTGCCTGCTGCGCCGCGGAGAGCAACGTGGTCATCGCCGAGGTGGTGGGGTCCTCGGCCTGCTTGCGCAAGGCGTCGGCCACAGGCGTTTCCGGCAGTCGCTCGACCACTTCGCGCAGCAGATCGCTGCGATGTTCACCCACCGCACTAACCGAACGCAGATTGACGTCGGCGGCTTTCGCTATGTCGTGTCGACTGACATTCACCACGCCGAACTGGGCGAACAGTTCGGCGGCCGCAGCAATGATTCGCTCACGACTCCGTTCACGCTCGCTACTCATGGTGAGAGCTATCCGTTGCCGATCGCCTGACGAACGGCATCGTGGATGCTGCGCAAGGTTGCAGCTTCGAGAGAGCGATCACAGGTGCGAATCACTACCACATGCATTCCATCGCCAAGTCGATCATCGATTGCTCTGCGCAGTCCATCTACGTCTTCAACGCTGGTGACCGGGACGCCGAAAGACGAGGCTAGTTCGTTAAGTCGGATTCCCAGCGGAACTCCGAAAACCCGCTCGAAGTGCTGCACGAAGGCTTCATCACCTTGCTCGAGAGTGGAGAAGATTCCAGCGCCGTCGTTATCCGCGACCACGATCACCAGGTCGGGTCGTCCTTCGTTTTCCGGAACAGCGAGTGCGTTGGAGTCGTACCAGAACGCCTGATCACCCACGAGCGCGATCGATGGACCGCCGCCGATCGACTGCTCTCCCACCGCTGCACCCCACGCAGTTGAGATGCACCCATCGATACCCGAGGCGCCGCGGTTGCCGAGCACGCTGACCCCGTTCAAGGATCGCCCGGCGAAAGAGCCCACGTGTCGGACAACGGAGGATGAGCCCAAGAACAGTTGACCGTCTTCAGGAGTGGCGTCGGCAACCACACGGGCGATTTGCATCCCGGTCGGTGCACCACTATGCGATCCGAGCACCGTTTCCACTGCGGCGGCGGCCATTAAGTCCGCACGCTCCCAGTCGGACCACCACGAGGCATCGTTCGGTGCGCTCGCCGGAGGCAGCGGCACCGACGCGACAACCAGGTCTGCGCTGCGGGTGGGATCACTCCACGAGGCTCGAGTATCGACGGCCACGTGCATGAGTGATCGGTTCACGATCGCGGCCAGTGATCGATACAGGCCAACGCGACCCACCGTGATGACGAGATCGGGAATGTGTTCGGAGAGGAATGATTCGTCAGCGCACACCAGCGGTCCATGCGCGAGGCCCGTCTGCGCACCGCTGGCTCGCCCGGAGGGTTCGGAGATGACCGGCCAGCCGAGTCCGTCACCGAGCTCGTCAACCAGATCGATGGCGTCGTCGTCGTCATGATCGCCGACCACGATCAGGCCGCGTGGTGGGACGGTTGCGTTCTCGTCTAACAGTGCGAGTGCCTCATCCAGCGGAATGCTCATGCCCGCCACCAACCGAGCATCGGCAGTCCAGGGCCTGCCCTCAGGCCTGCCCTGCAGCGCGGGAGGAAGCGGCTCGAGTAATTCGGCTCCTACGAGCGGTGCATCGAACGGGGCGTTCACGTGCACGGGTCCGGGGTCGATCGAGTCGGTGGCACGTGCGACCAGACGCGAGATGGTTGAACGCCAGTAGCGGTTCAACTCCGGAGCATCGCGCGCGGTGTCCATGTCGATAGCCGTGCGCACGAAGCCAGCGAAGATGCCCGGTTGATCGATGGTTTGGTTGGCTCCCACGTGGCGCAAGCGCGGTGGGCGATCCGCGGTGATCACCACCAGCGGAACCCGCGACTCGTGGGCTTCGATCACTGCAGGCAGCAGGTTGGCAACTGCGGTGCCCGAGGTGGTGATCACGGCTGCGGGAACACCGGTGGCCTTTCCGATACCGAGTGCCACGAAGCCGGCAACCCGCTCATCGACCCGCACATGCAAACGGAGTTCACCGCGCTCCTCGGCCGCGGACACCGCGAGCGCGAGGGGGGCCGAACGCGATCCAACTCCCAGGACCACATCGGTGACCCCGCAGCGGATCAACTCGTCGACCATCACGAGCGCTTGGGCGATGGAGGGTTCCACGGGCTCAGCCTTGCACGGGTCAGTGCGCGAGGTTTCGGGCGTACTCGGCATAGGCAGCACTGAGACGACTTCGCCACCACTTCGTCCGATCCTGACGCACAGCGTCGGTAGCGGACAGCAGAGCATCGAGATCGGGGGCATATCGACGCACATCCATGTGGCCATTCCGTGGCACCAACGCAGGATCGGTTAGATCACGTTCGAACAGCGCGCCGGTACCAAGACCGCTGGCGAGCGGGAGGTCCGGCAGTGCAGCCGCAGCTGCCAAACACGTGCTCAAGCCCACCGCGGTGTCCAACGATCCACTGACCACAACCGGGACACCGATCGCGTTTGCTACGCGCACGGTGGCATGCGCGCCACCGAGGGTCATCGGCTTGACGATGGCGTAATCGACCCGACCGGACAAATCGAGTTCCTCCGGATTCGTTGCGAGTCGAACCACCTCATCAACAGCAACGGATATATCCGCTACTTCGCGGAGGCGGACGATGTCATCTAAGTCAGCGCACGGCTGTTCCACGTACTCGATGCCGTACTGGCTCAATCGACGCATCGATGTGATCGCCTGCTCAAGTGACCACGCCGCATTCGCATCTAGTCGGATGCGCCCGTCCACTCCAGCGGTGTCGAGCGCATCGCGGATAGCCACCACACGGGCTTCGTCGTCCGCCAGACCACTGCCCACTTTCACTTTGATGGTGGTGCAACCGAGGTCATTGATCGCTTCTCGCGCCAGAACAGCCGCTCGCGTCGAATCGACGGCGGGAACTATCGCGTTGACCGATATGGATTCTCGGATGGGGGTCGGCCAGGTCCCCCAGGCTGCTTCGAGCGCCGCCTCGAGCCAGCGTGCTGCTCGAACATCGCTGTAGTCATCGAACGGCGCGAACTCACCCCACCCGGAGGAACCCTTGATGATCATTCCTTCGCGGACGCGAACACCGCGGAAGGGAACCCGCAGCGGCAGGGCGAACGGGATCGCCGATGCGAGGAGTTCGTCGAGGTCTGGGATCACGGACGGCGCGGGAACTGCCCGAAATCCGGCTGCCGCTTTTCCTTATAGGCGTCGCGACCCTCTTGGGCTTCCTGCGTCATGTAGAACAACAAGGTCGCATCTCCTGCCAGCTGCTGAACCCCGGCTAAGCCGTCGTCCGCGGCGTTGTGTGACGCCTTGAGCATGCGAAGTGCCAACGGCGACAGCTCGAGCATGTCCTTGGCCCACCGCACGGTCTCCACCTCGAGATCTTCGATCGGAACCACGGCGTTCACCAAACCCCAATCGAAGGCCTGCTCGGCCCCGTACTGACGGCATGTATACCAGACCTCGCGGGATCGCTTCTGTCCGATCGTGCGCGCAAGGAGCCCTGATCCATAACCACCGTCGAAGGATCCGACTTTGGGTCCGGTCTGACCGAAACGAGCGTTGTCAGCGGCAATACTCAGGTCGCAGACCACGTGCAGAACGTGCCCGCCACCGATGGCGTATCCCGCGATCATCGCGATGACCGGCTTAGGAGTGCGCCGGATCTGGATCTGCAAATCCAAAACGTTCAGGCGTCCGATGCCCTTATTGGCAACGTCGTCGTCGCCGATGTATCCATCATCACCCCGGATAACTTGGTCACCGCCGGAACAAAATGCCAAGTCACCTTGGCCAGTCAGAATGATCACGCCGATCGAATCATCATCACGGGCTCGATTCATGGCATCGGCCAACTCGAACAGGGTCTGCGGCCGGAAGGCGTTGCGCTTGTGTGGTCGATTGATGGTGATCTTGGCGATTCCGGCATCTTCACCGGTGCTCACCTCGTAACGGATGTCGCGATACTCACCCTCCTGCTGCCACTCGCACCCAGGGCGCATCGAACTGTGAGAGGGGTCCTGCCACGCTGGTGAACCTTCCGGGGCAACCGGTGGAAGCGGGTATCGGGTGCGGGTATCCATGCCGACAACGCTACCGGCAGCCCCTACGCTCGGCATGGTGTCGATGATCGAGCAATCACGCGGTGAAAGTCCACGGACGCTCACAGTCATCGACGTGCCGGCTGGCCCCACGAGCATCGATGCACTGTGGGAACCGATCGACTCAGCACTTAGCGGTGGTCCTGCCATTGCGCTCGTTCCGCAGGAATCATCACTCACGCCACGTGCGATGACCGAATCGATCAGGGCCGGAGTGGAACCTGATCGACCGGTCGATTCAGGCACGGCAGTCGTGCTCAGCACTTCCGGATCTACCGGTCAACCACGTGGAGTGTGCTTGAGCTCTTCGGCATTGACGGTCTTCGCTGGCAACGTCAACGAACTTGCGGGCGGCGACCCCACCTGGGTACTTGCGATTCCCCCCACCTCGATTGGTGGCCTCAACGTGATGATTCGTGCGCGCGCAACTGGCCGCCGTCCGATTGCGGTGGCCAGCGTGGGTGGTGCCGATCGTTTCACCGATGAAGCGTTCGCTACCGCGGTGGATGAAGCCGCGGATCACGGGCAACCGGTGGCGGTGTCGTTGGTTCCCACGCAACTACCGCGATTGCTCGAGACAACGCTTGGAAGGCGCGCACTCGCGGACTGTTCCCTGGTGTTGGTGGGCGGTGCGGCACTCGCGCCGCAGGCCGCTCGGGATTGCGAGAACGCCGGAATCTCGATCACCACCACGTACGGGATGACCGAAACCAGCGGTGGATGTGTGCTCAACGGCGCCCCGCTGCCCGGTGTGGAAGTCCGACTCGACGACAGCGATGGTCGCATCTTCATGTCCGGACCGATGCTCGCCAACGGCTACCGTGATGGCGCCAACGAAGCGTTCGCAGATGGCTGGTTGCGCACGCAGGATCGCGGGCGCTGGGTGGACGGACAATTGCAGGTACTTGGCCGACTCGACGATGTGGTGCTCATCAACGGCGTGAATGTGGATCTTGTTGCCATTGAGGACAGAGCCAGCGATCACCCTTCGGTCGATACGGCAATCGCGGTGGCTGCCAAGGAAGGACAGACAACCCGCATCCATCTGATCTACACAGGTGACGTGATCGACAACATCGACCTTCGCACCTGGATCGGTCAAACCCTCGGCAGCCCGGCAACTCCGGCCGCCATTCATCGGGTCGAATCCTTCGAACTCACCTCTAGTGGCAAGGTCGAT
>JAQCBM010000091.1 GCA_027729865.1 Actinomycetota bacterium | reverse complement strand
GTGACAAACAGCGTCAAAACCGGTTGCCCAGGTCAAGCGGACTGACTCGGGAATCGGGTCAAGTTGACGAACAGCGATCTGTGGAGCCTGTTGCGCCTCCTTCCTGGAGAAACGTCTCGCTCGAGCCCGGCGAGCGCGGTATCGCTTGACCATCCCGCACTTCTTGCACACCCCCTCGACGGACGACATCCCTTGCTGCACGGTTTCGAGAAGAAAGTGATGCGCGCCGGTGAAAATGCAGGACTCAGCGTCTGCCTCTGGTGCGTACAACACCACTGAGCCTGAATTCGTAGGACTCACGTGCCTAAATGACCACCAGTCCGGGACATGACTGAAGATATGCGCATCGTCGTCAATGTCAGTCGTATCTTCCGGAGCCACCTCGAATCCGGACATATCGTCTGCAGCACTTGCGCCCAGCCCAAACAACCCGTCAGTTACCCGGTGACGCAGTGCGACCACTTCGCGTGAGAGCCGGAGCGCTGGGTTGTCAGCGGTGCGAAGCCGCAACGTGACAGGATTTCCTAGTTGTCCATCGTCGTCATAGACGGAAATTTCGTAGTCACCGTCTTGCAGGTGCTCTTGTTCGAGCGACCAGATGAGTACCGGTTGGAGGCTGGTGTGACTTCGATCTTCCGCGGCAGGTTCAGCGAGAGATCGCGTGGTC
Organism: Actinomycetota bacterium; assembly: GCA_027729865.1. Lineage (GTDB taxonomy): Bacteria > Actinomycetota > Actinomycetes > S36-B12 > S36-B12 > S36-B12. The sequence goes on along the minus strand of JAQCBM010000091.1, from coordinate 6,749 downwards.
CGAAGATCAGCGCGGAGAGCGGAACTGTCGTCCGATGTGACGCGCAACTCGGGCGGGTGTTGTGTTGACCACTTCGGAATGTTGCCGGGGATCTTGAGGCCGCCCTCGAGAACAACCTGGGTTCGCGCCAAGGGCTGGAGTGGCTTCAGGTCCGCATGCTTCAGTCCCTCGGTAGGGAGTGCCGAAAGAATCTGAATCTTTTCGTACAGCACCCAGCCAGCTGGCAGTCCCTTCAGTTCATCGTGGCGCTTGAAGCCGGGGCGGGCGGCACCCTCGATAGCCGGGTCAAGCTGGCCCACCAAGAGGGGGTGAGCCAGCAACAGGTGTTCCTCACCGAGACTGACACGATCTTGCTCGACGAAGGCCTGTAGTGACACGTCGAATCGGAGAGGAATGAGTCGGCGCGGTTGGCGTGTCGCGGTGCTCTGATCGTCCGGGCGCCGCAGCGCAACGTCGCCGATCAGGATGGAACCGGGATCAATCGTGGTTGTCGGCGCACAGACAAGCCAGCCACCGGTGCGGCGCATGAAGTCCAGGGTCCCGATGGCTTGACCATTTCGATCTAGCAATTCAAAGTGGTCACCGTCGTGATCAGCCGCGGGCAAACCGAGTGTGAGCTGGAGTTCGGTATTGATGAATGTCTGTAAACCTGCAACGAGTCGAAGGCGACTCGGGCGCTTCGCTCCCTCACCGTCCTCACCTCGTTCGGCTCCATCCCACGCAGCAAGTTCCAGCCGAGCGACATCGACAATTCGGTCTCGGGCAGCATCATTGTCTCGCCATAACCGAGCAAAGTTGTTGCTTGCAGGGCACGGAACTCGGCTAAGCCACTCCTCGATAAGGATCCGCATCTCCGTGCCGTCAATTGTCGACCTGGGGCTGAGTCCGTAAGCACTGAAAGCGCTGAACAATCGCTCACGATCGGTTTGGCGAACGAGTGCCTGAGATAGCGCGGGGCCGATGTTGCGGTATCCAGCCGCGTAAGCCGTAGGCAGGCCTCGGTTGCCCTCGTTCCGTTCAAGCCATGTTGTAAGGCTGCCCCACAGCACTTCCGAACAGGCCGCACCGACTGAAACTTTTCTGCGATAGGCGCGCTCGAGTTCGTCAGCTTGATCAGCGTCGAGAGACAGTACGTCTGCCAGACGGCCGTAGAAGTTGTTCGCGGCCATTCCGTCTCCATCCCGCATGTTCTCTGCCGCCAGGCTGAAGACGGCAAGCAGTGCGAGGCACGGCGGTTCTTCGAGTTGCCCACTTCTCCCCCACTCGCTCAGCCGCGTTAGGTGCTGAGCCAACACTCGTGCTGGACCCTTGCCAAAATTCAGCGTGGCACGAACGGTCTCCTGGAGACCGCTCGACGGGTCAAGGCATGCAGGTTCGGCAAGATCGCGAATCCTTTCAAGGGTCTCGCCTTCAAGGTCGAGGTAACTCGGCAGGCCGGCCCGATCATCGCTGTACACCACAAGCGCGATCGCCGAGTTCCACTCGAGGTAGCGACTCCATTCGGGCGTGTGAGGTGGCTTCACCATGAGGTGAACGACAACTTAGCTAGCTGGTGTGACATCGATGCGAGGTGCACGTTTCCACACAGTTGTTATCACTTGACAACGCGCAGCCTGAGCGACGCCAAAGCACGACAGGAGCCCGCAGTGCGACGCTCATTAATCGCAAACAACCCACCGACCGCTTGCAACTTCGAACCCAACAGGGACGACATCGCGTGTCAGTATTTCGAAACTTTTCCCGTTGAGTATCGGTGGATGGTTCAACAAACTGTAGGGCTAATGTTCCGGTGTGGAGCGGTTCCGACCAGGTGTCGTGTTTTTCAATCGGCTCGTTGAACCACGCTGGGAAGTTTGGGTCCTCGACGACTATTCCAGGCCCGGGACAAATGAGCGAAGCCCTGATGGCCAGTTGATGTACGAGGCAAAGTACAACGGAAATTTGGCGGCAGCCCAGGTGCTCGGGGAGCGTCTCGCAAAGGCAGCTGCGGCGGTCACGGCATGGAGAACAAGGCTCGCGGGAGTACAAGCCGTGTGCGCTGTTCCGTACTTCGGCAGGGAGCGGTCAATCAGTGTTCCGCATGTCCTCGCGACATCAATCGCGGCGGGACTCGGCGTTCCGGACCACTCGAAACTGGTGTCGAAAGTCCGTGACACTGTCCCTGCGAAGGGCGCGCCGGCCGCCGCCGTCGACGCGTCGCAGTTTCAGACAAAGTGGTCAGCCTCAGAGAAGCGCGTACTTCTGATCGATGACGTGTATCGCTCGGGTGGCACGCTGGCATCCCTGGCCACCGCCCTCAAGGAGTCGGGCGTGACCCCCGTGGGTGCACTTGCCGCGCTCCGGGCGATGTAAAGGTTGCAGGGATGAGCGCGATGGATCAGCGTCGTCACTGCTGGTGGTCGGTCTTTGACACAAGTGGTCTCGGCCCTGCGAAGGCTCAACAGATTGCGCAGCGTCTAGCGACAACCGGCCGAGACATCACTGATCTTTGCGACTTTCTCACTGGCGAGCACGACAATGAGGTTGAAGGACTCACCGGTCTGCCGTCACGACTCGTCGCCGGCCTCCTTCAGAGCCTGCGCGAAGATAATTCCAGGAGGACCTCAGACGAGCGCCTGCTGTTGCCTGGGGACGAGCGGTACCCCAACACTCGGATGCTCGACGCGACTCCACCGCTGCCAGTGGCCTTGTGGGCAGTGGGTCGCACCTCGCTGCTTGACGACGACCGTACGTCGATCGCTGTTGCAGGCGCGCGCTCCGCTAGCGAGGAGTTGCTCGAGGTGGCCTATCACCTTGGAGGGGAGGCAGCCCGCGCAGGTTGGAAGGTGGTCTCAGGACTGGCGGCGGGGGTGGACAGCGCGAGCCATCAAGGCGCACTTGATGCGGGCGGTGACACGATCGGCGTGATGGCAAGCGGACTCGACAACGGGGGGCGACATTGGCGCCCCGACTCACTCGACGAGGTCTGCATGGTGTCAGAGTTCCCACCCGAGGCGCCGTGGTCGGGGCCACGCGCGATGCAGCGAAACGCGACCATCGCAGCCCTCAGTGACAAGGTGGTGGTGATCGCGGCTGGAGAATCGGGCGGTTCCTGGGAGATGGGCCAACTCTGTCTCAAGAAGGAAAAGCCACTCTTCGTGCTCGAGCTCACGCCCGACGTAGCGTCGGGCAACCGCAGGCTGATTCGAGCCGGAGCACAACCGTTTGCACCCGACGACTTCGCGAACGTGCTGCGCCACGTTCCACCCGAGACCCAGACCACGTTGTTCTAGGCAATCACGCGCTTCCGGACTCACGAGGCACCCGCTGTCCAACACTCGGGTAATTCCTAAGGACACGTTCAAATGGTGGTCAAGATTGAGCGGTGTTCTCTCGGCGAGGAAACTCGCGTCGGAAGTCCCCATGTGCACGCCACCGCGGCATCGAAACGGGCCACCCGAGGGAAACCAGACGTTCCAGTTGCGGTGGATCCACATGCGCCGGCAAGCAGAGTGTCGGTTACACCCCCAGACCGGAGGGGGGCTTCATGCGGCGAAGGGCCTCGGACTGCGCGCAATTGCCCGGAGGCGCGCGATATCAAGCTCAGGGAGGTCAACGTGCCGGGCGACAACCTCCGCAAGATGCTCGTCGATAGCGCCAATTACCTGGTCAAGTGCCGCCAGCGGGACGCGAACCGGAGTGGACGACCATAGGTAGCCGTGCCCCCACAGACCATTGCGGACCGAGGCATACACCGGTACACGCTGCGTCCCAGTGGACTTGAAGGTCGGCTGAGACGTCAGTCCAAGCGCGAGCCACCGCGACTTCCCTACAGGTCGCACGAGCAACCCCGGGCGGAGCTTCCCACGCGCGAACCGATTCTCCCGCAGGTTCTTGACGTCGAGAAGGACGACCTGGCCCGCCTCGTATCGAAACATCACGCTGCTTCTCCGAGGTCATCCAGGGTCGCCGCATCCGGCGAGGCAACCCGCAGCAGCATCTGAGGAATCACTTCGGTACGGAGCGCCTCCACAACCGACCGCGACAGTCCAGCGATCACGCGCCTGTCCAGCCACGACAGTGCCTCGGTCAAGAGGACGACGGGAAGCGCAACCAGAGCAGCGAAGTTTTCGCGGTCAGCATCGCTGATCTCGTACAAGTAGGCGCTCACCGCAGCGCTCGTCGTCCACGCCTCAAACGGGGCGGCCTCGTCAGCACCAGCACAGGAAAAGTAGGGGCGAACCTCCAAATTCGCGACCAGAGCCCCCAGCCGGTGGACCAGCGGCAGGCTGAACTTGACGTGCTCCACCCCATCTTCAATTTCACTCCCCCGATCTGCTCCCTCCCGGAGGTCGATGTACAACGGCAGGTCGTCGCAAACCCGACGCATCGGCGGCTCCTCGCGCATCACCTCGGCCACGTGCTTGGTTGCTTCCTCAAAAAACTCCGCAAGGTCTCCACTGGCAGCGACGCAGATCATCTCGACCAAGCCAACAAACGCGCCGAGTGCGGCCCGCGGGTCGAACAGTCCAGCATCTGCGGCAGCACCGATGCGGTCCTCGAAGCTGTCAAGTTCGGCATCTTCGTCGCAGCTCTCCAGAAGTCGCGCCCGCTCCGCCGCGAGTGCGCCGATCGCCTCGAGTGCATCAGGCAGCGAAGTATCGGGCCGCAAATGAAGGTGAACCGGCTGTGTCTCATCAGGGTCGTTCAATCGGTCAGGATTTTGGTTGCTCATTTCGGTTTCTCCTTTTGATAAAACAATTTCTGTCGTTATTGTGCAAATGATGCGGTTCAAAAACATGAATTAGATTCACCAAATCGTTGTGCCGTATGGCTTTAACGGCCCTCACCCTAGCAGCACATGATGGTAGTTGCACAACATTGGCGTCCGTGACTTCGACATTACCACCATCCCCGATGCCCACTATTTACGTTAAGCGAGTACTTCGAGGCGGCCACTTTCTCCTCTTTCCGCTACCAGGATGGGAATTCAACGCGGCAAGGACCTCTTGCTGTCGTGGTGGTGCCCACCTCAGCCACCACGATTCATCCGCGGCTAGGGCGACCCGAAGCGAGCGAGGTGGCACGGGAGGCCTACGGCAGGAGTGATCAAGACCACATAGCCTCGGTGCGTGCAGGACAAGTCCCGAAACCCCCGCGGATCGATGCAGGGCCACCTCTTCATCGTCGACGGGGACATCATGCAGTTGAGTTGCGACGCATGGCTGCTCCCATCCGACGCTGATGGGTGGGTGACCCGGCGCTTTGCATCCGCCCTTGGGCTAACGGATGAGACTCGGCTCGACCTTGGCCCGTGGCCTCCCGACGGAATGATCCTGCACATCGAGGGAACGGACAGCGAGCCCGACATCTGGATCGGTGATGTTGGCCGTCAGGGGCTCACGGACTTCAGCCACTACAGCGAACGCGCGGTCGCGTTCGTGGAGCGTGCGACGAGTCGCGTAAGAGAGAGGCGACCCGGCATGAGCCGTCGACCACTGCTTGCCCTACCCGTGATCGGCAGCGCGGCTGGAGGAGCGCGAACTCGTCGAGGGGAACTCCTCGAGACACTCATTCGCGCGGTTGCCGCTGACCTTGAGAGCAGAGAGTGCGACGTGGCTCTGGTGTGTTTCGGGCCGGTCATGTTGTCGGCCGCCAAGTCGGCCGCTCGCGCAGTGCGGTCGAAGAGCCCTTCGCTCTCTGCGCTCGGTTTCGATGAACTCGACGACAAACTCCAAGAGCACGCGCGGCAGCTTGGTCAGCTCGCCGCCGAGGGCAAGTTGGTGGTCTTTTTCGGGGCAGGAGCCAGCATCGACGCCGGCATTCCTGGGTGGGATGACCTGCTCAGACGCGTCGCAGAACGAGCCGGGATGACCAGCGACTGGCAGACGCTGGCTGACTTCGATCCTCGCGACAAGGCAACGATCATCCGAGACCACTCCCCCGACAACTTCAACCGATTCGTCGCTGAAGAAACCGACCTCAGCCGCTACGGGCTCCTGCACGCTCTGCTCGCCTCGCTTCCGACCACCGAGCATGTGACCACGAACTTCGACGTCCTCTTCGAGAAGGCCGCGAGCACGGCAGGGCGTCGCGTCGCCGTGATCCCTGGCGAAGAGGCCAGATTCGGTGAGCGTTGGCTGCTCAAACTGCACGGCACGCTCGGGAGCGACATCGTGTTCACCCGAAGCGACTACATCAGCTCCACGAGTTCCCATTCCGCGCTACGCGGGATCGTGCAAGCGATGCTGTTGACCCGCCATATGTTCTTCGTTGGCTACTCACTGCGTGACGACGACTTCCACCAGTTGGTGCACGAGGTGCGCACCGCGCTCGGCGACGAGCGGCGGCAGCTTGGCACCGCGCTGCTTGTTCGCGACAACGAGCACCTGTCGACCCTCTGGCCGGAAATCAACGTGGTCTCAACAGGCGGAGGAGACGATGCGGGACGTCGAGTAGCGCTCTTCCTCGACCTCATGGCGAGCGCGGCGGCGTCGAGCATTACCTTCGTTGCCGACGAGACCTTCGGCAAACTGCGCTCGGATCACGAGACCCGACTGAACGACGTGGTGCGGGAACTTGCCGCGCTACACGCCGAGTTCACGACGGAGAACGGTCAGGACTCATGGCCGGAAGTGGCACGATTTCTCGACCACTTCGGAGAACACCGCTAACTCGGCCGGCGAACCCCACCGACTAAGGAAACAACACGGTCCAATCTTCAAGGTTCAAAGCACCCCGTTCCAGCGTCATTTCGAATAACAGTGCAG
>JAQCBM010000090.1 GCA_027729865.1 Actinomycetota bacterium | reverse complement strand
AATGGCCGCGGTCATCGAAGCCGCGGTTGCTGCCCGAGTACGAATTCCCGCCACCGAGCTCTTCATTCGCACCGCAACCGGTACCCGGATTCGCCTGAGACCTGACGAAATCCAGGCCGCGACTCGCGGCATCTCCAGGACACGCAACTTCCATGCCGGTCGAGATCCGTTCTTACGTCGTCTCCTCCTCGTCGCAGCTCGGAACATCGCACGCGATACCGGGCATGACCCCCACGACGATGAGTATTGCCAAGACATCATTGCCTCGTTGGTCGAGGACTCAGCAGTTCGTCGCGAGTTCAATCTCATGTGGCTGCCCACCACACCCGAGCGAATCATCGGTCAACTCCTGACTGATCCCGCCGTCCTGGCTCTAGCCGCCAGAGGTGTGTTGAGCGAACACGAGCAGCACCTTCTTCTGCGATCAATGGCTCACGACTGGAGCGTTGATGATGTCCCCCTGCTCGATGAAGCCGCCCAGCTTCTCGGTCCCTGGACACCTCCGGCTGCCGTTCCCCACGAACAGGATTACCGGGAGCTCCAGGCAAGTGACGCCTACCGCATAAAGCCGGAACGAGCGGGAAGCCGAAGCACCTCGGTTGCCGAGCGCGCAATCGAAGATCGGGAGTGGGTCTACGGTCACGTGATCGTCGATGAAGCTCAAGAACTCAGTGCGATGGCCTGGCGGGCAGTTCAGCGACGTGCGTCGCGTAAGTCGATGACGATCGTGGGTGATTTGCAGCAATCATCGCACCCCGCGGGTCCTCGAACGTGGAGTCAGGCGCTGCCCTGGGCCGGCGACAAGTTGCGTCTTCACACGCTGAGCGTGACCTACCGCATTACCCGCCAAATCGCCGAAGCGGCGACGGATCTTCTCCTCGCCGCTGGCGGGGAGCCGCCGACTCTAGCCCCGATTCGCGATGGGGAACCCGTCACTCGACGGTCGATGCCTCCCACTGATGTGCACACCTACCTGGAGAGTGTCCGCTCACGCGAAGGACGCAACGCCGTTATCGTTCCCAACGATCTGCACCATCGGATGCGCACAGTCCTCACTTCCGATGAGTACGGCTTCGACGATGACGCTCTCGACGCGCCCGTCGCGGTACTCAACGTCCAGCAATCGAAGGGTTTGGAATTCGATTGCGTTGTGGTTCTCAATCCACCGGACATCGGAATGCAGCACGAACGAGGCTCGGACATTTACGTCGCAGCAACTCGAGCAACTCAAGTCTTGCACCTGGTTGATCTCGTGGAATACGAAGTGAACCGCTAGACGATCTCCGGTCCACGGGGAACTCGGTACACAACGACCGGGCAGGGCGCATGATTCACGCAGGCATTGGCAACGGATCCGACGTGGACATCTGGCAACGCTCCGTGACCATGAGCACCAACGATCAACAACTCAGCACCCCGCGCGGCCATCACCAAGGCTTGGGCGGGCTTTTCCTGCACAAGCCTGGCCTCCACTGCAACGCCCGGTACACATTCGCGCGCGACACTGACGGACGTTTCCAGCATTTCCTGCGCATCTCGCGCATAGTCTTCCGGCTGATACGTAGGCGCTATGAAAATCGTCCACGGAATCGCGAATCCCGTCACGGCCACCACCTGGTCGTCCATCGCCTGAGCGAACTTCATCCCCTAGACAAGTGCCTGCGAACTCATATTCGATCCGTCCACGCCAACAACGACGAAGCCCATGCGATCACCCCTACTCGTGAACTTCGAGGCTACGTGTGCGAACTTCCACGCTGCAAGTGCACGGTCGGTCAAGAGCCAACTGGCTCCATCCTTGAGATGACTACATAGACGAGTACGGCAATTCGTGAGGGGATTCCTCGTCGGTTGCCTGCGAACCCGAGTGAGAATCTCTCAAGGCTTCGGTGATATCCGACGGAACCTCCAGGTCCGTCGCGGAAACGACGCCGAGTTCCTTCATTCGACGCGCCTGCACCATGACGCGACTGTCCAAAGACCCGATGAAATCGTTGTACCCCTTGACCGCCCCCATCAGTCCCTTGCGCAAGGTGCCAAGGTGGTCCACGGCCTTTTCCAGCCGAGTGAGCATTTCAGCTCCTGCCGCCCGAATCTCTTCGGCGTTATCGGCCATCAGTTTGCGCTGGTACCCGAATTGGATGGTGCGCAGCATCCCCAGGATCGTGGTGGGAGTGGCCAGGACAACGTTTCGGGAGAAGACCTCCTGCAGGAGAAGTCCATTTTGTTCAAGCGCAGCCGACAGAAGCGATTCCAGCGGCAAGAACATCACCACGAATTCGGGACTGGCACTGGACTCCCAGTAGCGCTTGGAACTCAATTCTTTGGCTCGCGCCAGAACATCGTCCGCGTGCTTACGCAGGTGGGCATCGACCTGGGTTTCGTCGTCGGCCTGAATCGCCCTCCAGTAGGCATCGAAGGGGAATTTCGCGTCGATGAGGATCTCCCCACCCCCGGGCATGTCCACAACGATGTCCGGTCGAGCTCCGCCGGTGTCGGTTGTTCGAGCGTCTTGGCGGCGGAAGTGCACGCCCTCAACTAGGCCGGAGTGTTCGAGCAGTTGCTCAAGCTGCATTTCACCCCACTGCCCACGCGATTGCCCCGAACTCATGGCGGTGACCAACTGGCGTGTGGCGGTCTCCAGGGACGTGTAATTGCGTTGCACGCCCTCGATGTGAGTTCGCAATTCGGCTGAAGCTTTCGCGCGTTCAACCTCAGCGGCTTGCGTTTGACGACGCAACCCGTCAAGCGCTTCGCGCACCGGCTCCAGCCGCTCTTCCAATGTCTTGGTGCTGGACTGCTCGTGCTGCAGAGCCGAGCGGTCGGATTCCAACACCCGGATCTGCCCCTGAGCCTCGAGAAGTTCGGCTCGAACCCTGGCGATCTCGGTTTCCCCTTCACTACGGATGAGTGCTTCGCGCTGTTCGACTTCGCGGCGCCCGACCTGGCGGGCCAACATCCACCCCACCAACAGACCCGCGATCAGGGCGACGATGACGACAACTCCGACGATCGCTCCGGTCATCGCACACCCTCCTCGGCCAGCTCGCGCATCGAGATGTGGCCAACGTCAGGTTAGTGGGGTCCTATGACACGTGAGCGTCGTGAGCAGGCACCGAGCAAGAATCGCCAGCACTCTCGCATCCGCTCGCCTCGTCAGGCGGGCTCGTCAGGCGGGCTCGTCACTCAACGGGCTGCAGGCCGCGTGCCACCCGCACGAGTTGGCGGTAGGACAACCCGGTGCTGTCAATCCGCACGTCGGTGGCCGTAGGGGTGCCCCTCGCGGTGGTGCGAGCCAACAAGACCACGGCTCCCCCAAACCGGGCTACGTCCCGGCGTTCACACCGGCTGCCCGTGCTGCCCGTGCTGCCCGTGCTGCCCGGGACCGTGTCACCGCCGGCGCAATTGGCATAAATACGTGCCCTGGTCAGTCGCTTGGCTCCCGCGGGGCCGATTCGGATTGAGACCGTCTCCACCAATCGCTCGCTGGAGTGTTCGACCGGACGCGCTGCCCACGAATTAGCCGAACCCTTCTGCGCGACTGTGAAACTCGGAACGCGTTTGCCGTACGTGGATCCCACGAAAGTGGCCCGAGATCTTTCCGACGGGTAGGCCACGACATCGATCTCCCGCGTCCGGCGAAGGCCTGCTGTGTACGACGGCACCCATAACAGGACTTCTCCCGCCAGCGCACGGTCTGCGGCGGCATACGAGGTGGCAGCGCGTACTACATCCTCAGCAGACAACGCTGACGGTGCGCCAACTAGCCCTGCGCTTGTGATGAAGGCGGTGATTCCTGCGACGAGCCCAAGACGCGATCTGTGCACTCGGTCACTGTACGAGAGGGATTCTGGGCACTCACGACACCCGGGTTACGCCGGAGACCCGCGAGCACCAGGAGCACTGGGTCAAGGTGGCGCGTACTCGGCTCCCTGGCGATACGGAACGTTCCACCACGCCGACGAATGAGCCATTCTCGACGGGAATGCGGCCTGCGAGAACCCAGCGCGACGTACGTGGTCGCTGTAGCCGAACCTCAACTACGCCACGCGCATCAGCGTCGCCCGCACGGACGTTGCCACTGACACGAGTCCCGCCCTTCATGCTGGTCGCCACCAAATCGCTCATCTGCGACACCGCAGGCCGAACCCAGAAGGTCAGTGGATCGAGCGAGAAGGACTGTTCAGATGTGGGTTCGATCGCTCGAATGATCGTGGACAACCGGTATTCACCAGTACCATCGGCGGGACAGACGAACACCTCATCGAGAACCTGTCCCGATACCGGGTCCCCGGGCAAGACCAGAAATGTCCCTTCGTTTGAAACAGCAGGGTCACTCGGCTTCGTGACGGTCAACTCTCCGATGATCGAAGTGTTATCGGCGCGCCCATAAGTGGCGAGCACAGGAACAAGTAGGCACTCGCCATCTGTGAATTGCCAATCGTTATCGATCGCTACTGATAACTGCACTGAGCTCACTGCACCAGGAGTGGTTTGGACAATCTCCCCGTAACTGGGAGGTGCCGCCAGCACGAGACTTCCCACGACCAGACCCGACGCAAGAAGGCGAATGGAGTTCACGATGCCTCGCGTTGAGCCGCACGCCTGTTAGGAGCGTCGTTCGACTCTTGCGGCCCCGACACAATGAGGTCACTACTTGCGGCACTTGTCCAGTCATGAATAACGCTGGTTCGCAAGACGACGTCTTGTACAGATCGATTTCGCCGGCTCACGAGAATCCATGCGATGCCGACTTGGAAGGTCACACAAAAGGCCGAGCGGACAACGGCGATCTGCCACGAGGGAAACCGGCCCTTTCGGTCGAGGACGCGAATTCCCATCAAGCCCTGGCCGATGCTGCGCCCGCTGGTGGCCCAACCCCAACTCCAGTAGGCCCACATGAGGAAGTAGCCGCCCAGCACGAAGTAACCAGGACGGGGCATCCCGTATTCGACGAGCGGATTGAACACCAGTAGGAAGAGCCAAACGGCTATCCAGATACCAATCATGATCGCTCCAACGATCACCACGTCGATAACAGCGGCGATCAGTCGGGTAACGAATCCGGCTCTTTCTCCCTGCAAAGCCCGTGCGGCGACCGGGAGTGTCTGCAACACAATCCCGTCATCAACGTCATGGGCCTGCCGAAATTCGCGGAAGGACTTCATGAGCGTGATCCCGGATCGACTACTTCTCCGGTGTCGATTACCTCAAGATCTCGACCTTTGCGCCTGAGCAAGAGAGTGTCCACAATCTTGGACACGAACTCATCTGTTCGTGCGGCTGAGTATCGAGTTGTAGTGAAGGCATCCATTGCGATGCCACCGGTGCTTTCCCGAATGATTTGCGGCAGATCGATTTCCTCAATGATGTAGTCAGCGATTTGAACCATGGGAACGCGATCAATGACGTCGTCGATGTTGGCTTCGGCGACTATCCGGTTCACATCTACGCGCTGAACCACGATTTCAGTCAAATCCAACTGATCAAGCGCAGACTCAACGATCGCGCGCAGGTCCACGCGGGAAATGACCAGATCCGTGAGATTCACTCGGCTGACGATGGAGTCAACCAGGGGTGGGACAAGACGATCGAGCGCGCCGCCGATAATGCTTTGCGCCATCGCCTGGGTCAATGCGATAGCCGTTTGCGTGCTGTAGGCCACAAGCCCGATGGTGCTGGCCATCAAATCGCGTGCCAAAGACAAGGCGTCGTCTTCGGGTTCGAACGGCCGGGAAACGACCACTACCTCACGGCTTGACATACGCCCATCATGCTCCACGCCTGCCCCGGGCCGCTATGGACAGGGGTTGGAGAACATCTACTCCGCCAGCGGCCCGGTCTTCGCCTCAGGGAAGTAGTCCTGACCGATGCCGCTGCTGCGCTTGGGCACCATGACCGAGCGGAACCACGAGACGATTTCGTCGCCGTCTTGATTCAACCCCCGCGTCTTCATCTTGATGATGCCCATCTCTGGTCGCGACGAGGATTCGCGCGTCTCCAAGCACAGGCTCTCAGCGTAGATCGTGTCGCCAATGTAGACCGGATGGGTGAGTTTGATATCCGTCCAGCCCAGGTTGGCGACAGCGTTTTGACTCATGTCTATGACAGACAGACCCAAGACCAATGCGACCGTCAGGCCGGAATTGACGATGATCCGTCCGCCCGTGATGGGATTACTTTGCGCCAGATCGGCGTTGAAGTGATTTTGGTTCGTGTTGCAGGTGAGCAGTGTGAACCAGGTGGAGTCGGCCTCAGAAATAGTCCGACCGAAGGGATGTTGATACGTGGTGCCGACTTCAAAGTCCTCGAAGAAGCGGCCTAATTGCGCAGGGACGACGTTGGTCATCCCACCATCATGTCAGCGATCACCGTCGGCGCGCTTGCGCCACCGCTCTTCCATCTTGTCCATAAACCCACTGGAGCGAGGTGCTTGCGGGGCTGATCCGGGAGTGGACGGGCTCTCGCCGTTAGCTCCTTCGGCTGGCGCGGCGTTGCCTCGGGTGAAGGCAAAATAGGTGAGAACGGCACCAGCGAGCATCACTGCGAAGCCGACCGCTCCCAGGACGGCAAGGGGCATCGCCATTCCGGCGAGGAGAACACCGAGACCCGCGAGGACAACCAAGACTCCCAGGGCCGCGCGGCCGCGACTAGCGGCACCCGTTGACCGCAGGCTGGTCGCGAACTTCGGGTCCTCGGCATAGAGGGCCTTCTCCATCTGCTCGAGCAGACGCTGCTCATGCTCTGAAAGCGGCACAGCCAGCCCCTTCCCTTCGGTCCCAGCGCTTCGTGGATGCAGGAGCAGTGTGCCCCAGATTCCTTCGCTTCGCTCCCCGGTGTCTCCCGGTCTGTACCCAGGATAAGCACCTGCAGACCAAAGGGAAACCTCGGGCAAGAATTGGTGTGGTCAGCCCAAGGATCTGCCCGGGCGAACCGCGTCGGGACCGTAGCGCCGGCGCAGCGCGTCCATGGCCACTTCGGCCTCGCGACGTCCACGATCTGGGGCCCCGAGAAGCATCTGGGTGGGCGTGCTGTCCGCCTCGGTAAGACCCTCCATCCGCACCCCCACCAACCTGATGCGGGCACGCTGCAACCGCAGCGCCGAGAACAACCCCCAGGCAGTGGCATAAATGTCGGCCCCTACATCCGTGGGCACCTCGAGGGTGCGCGATCGGGTGATCGTGGTGAAGTCCGCAAACCGGACCTTCAACCCGACCGTTCGACCAACCAACTGCGCTGAGCGCAGGCGTCGGGCCACCTGATCGGACAACCCAGCGATCCGCGAGCGGATCCACTCGTGATCATCGGTGTCCGAGTCGAAGGTCTCCTCATTGCCGACGCTCTTCTCCGGCTCATCGGGGATGACCGCACGCGGATCCCTCCCCCAGGACAACTCGTGCAGATGCCGTCCCTGTGCCGATCCCAACGCACGTTCTAGCGTGGCCAGAGGCGTGGTGGCGATATCGCCGACGGTCTCCAGACCCA
>JAQCBM010000089.1 GCA_027729865.1 Actinomycetota bacterium | reverse complement strand
GAGTGTGTATTCGGCGACCAAGGCCTACGTGACCAACTTTTCCGAAGGGTTGCACGAAGAGGCGAAGCGTCACGGTGTGTTGGTGACGGCGTTGTGCCCGGGGCTCACGCGCACCGAGTTCCAGAGCGTGAGCAACACGACCGAGTTCCAGAGCAATTTCCCAGCGTTCGCGTGGTGCACCCCGGAGATGGTGGCGAAGACGGGCCTCGATGATTGTGCGAAGGGGAGAGCGCTCAGCGTGCCACGCGGGATCTACAAGGGCCTGGTCGTGGGAAGTGGACTACTGCCCCGTGGCGTGAAGCGCTGGGTGTATTCCACGGCGATGAAGCGCCGGTAGTCCACAGGCCCTCCAAGCTGCCGGTGCGGGCTCTGACCGCCCCGAAAGATTGCACGAAATGTGGTCTTAGTGCCGTTTCAGTATGAACAACCTCTGCGTCGCTAACACGTCAATAGCACCGTCGAATCATTGCGGCGGTAGCACCTGCGTGCGTGATCAGGTCGCAACTACTATCCAGCATGTGCGACATCTACGATCAACGTGGCGCTGGAATTCCACTGGGGTGTAGGGCCGTGGAAATCATCGACAACGTAAATCGGCTGCTGGGGGACGACCTCCGGGCCGTTCTTAGCCGGGGTTCGCGTGTCCGAATCGCGGCAGCGACCTTCTCGATTTTCGCGTTTGAGGCCCTAAAAGAGGAGCTAGCTGGTGTGGAGAGGCTGCAGTTCATCTTCACGGCGCCAGCGTTTCTCTCCTCAAACGTGACGGATCGGCTCCGCAAGGAGCGTCGCGAGTTCTTCATCCCTCAGGCAAGGCGAGAGTCAAGCCTGTACGGCTCAGACTTTGAGATTCGTCTTCGCAACAAGCTGACCCAGCGGGCAATCGCCCGGGAATGCGCAGAGTGGATTAGAGAGAAGGTCGAGTTCCGATCCAACCGGACAGGCGCTCCCATGCAGCAGTTTGCGGTTGTCGATGAACTGGCGGCGTACCAGCCTCTCCACGGCTTTACCTCGGCAGACCTTGGCTACGAACGGGGTGACGCCGTATCGAACGTTGTCACCAAACTTGATGAGACGCCCGTCGTAAATACATTTCTTCAGCTGTTCGACCAGATCTGGAGTAACAGAGAGCAGCTTGAAGATGTCACGAACCTCGTCTACGACCACATCGCGTCGGTGTACGCCGAGAACTCGCCCGAGCGCGTGTATTACTTGATCCTCTACAATCTGTTTGCCGAATTCCTTGGAGAAATTAGTGAGGACGTTCTGCCCAACGACCGTACCGGCTTTCAGGAGACGGCGGTCTGGAAGAGCCTCTACAACTTCCAGCGCGATGCAGCGATTGGCATCATCAACAAACTGGAGACGTATAACGGCTGCATCCTCGCCGACAGCGTGGGTCTCGGTAAGACGTTCACTGCGTTAGCAGTCATTAAGTACTACGAGCTACGCAACAAGTCAGCGCTTGTGCTCGCACCGAAGAAGCTCTCGGAAAACTGGACAAACTACAACGCCAATCTGACGACCAATATCTTTGCCAGCGATCGCTTCAACTACGACGTGCTCGCCCATACGGACCTATCCCGAACGCAAGGCGAATCGCTCGGGCTGCGGCTCGACCGGGTCAACTGGGGGAACTACGACCTTGTCGTGATAGATGAGTCGCACAATTTCCGCAACGCCGACTACGCCGAGGAGAAGGAGTCGCGCTACCAGCGGCTAATGCGCCAGGTGATTCGCGAGGGCGTCAAGACCAAAGTACTAATGCTGTCTGCGACACCCGTAAATAATCGTTTCAACGACCTGAAGAACCAGCTTCAACTTGCGTATGAGGGTGAATCGGAGAACTTGGAGAAGCGGATCTCTCTCTCGACCACAGTCGACAGGGTGTTCCGTGATGCGCAGAAAGCCTTCAATGAATGGTCGAAGCTCCCAGTCGAGCAGCGCAACTCGGATGCGATTCTCCGCATGCTCGACTTTGATTTCTTCGAGTTGCTTGATGCTGTCACCATTGCCCGCTCTCGCAAGCACATCCAAGCCTTCTACGACACCAGCGAGATCGGACCCTTCCCGCGGCGTCTCCCACCAATTTCGCTTCGTGAACCGCTGACCGACTTACCCGGGGTGCTCTCGTTTAACGAGATTTTCGAGCAGCTCCAACTCTTGAACATGAGCGTCTACACACCGCTCACCTACGTCCTCGCCAGCCGTCGTCAGAAGTATGAAGACCTCTACAACATCGGCGACGAGGGCAGTCGGGCGAACCTTGGCCAGTTTGGCCGCGAGCTGGGTATCAAGCAACTGATGACAGTCAATTTGCTCAAGCGACTGGAGAGTTCGGTTGAGGCGTTCCGGCTCACCCTTCAGCGCATCGAGGTCGCTGTGACCAAGACGATCAAGCAACTCGATACGCGCGACAGGGCGATCACCGAGGTGGACATTGACCTCGCTGACATCGAAGCCGAGGATGAGTCGGAAGCCGAGACGCTTTCGTTTGGGGACAAGATCCGAATTGACCTCAACGACATTGACGTGCCGCGCTGGCGCAGCGATCTCGCTCATGACCAGCTAACGCTGAACGAACTGCTTGGTGTCATGCGCAAGGTCACGCCCGCGAACGACGCGAAGCTCCAGAGACTCAAGAAGGTCGTTGCCGAGAAGGCCGCAAACCCGATCAACCAGAACAACCGTAAGGTATTGATTTTTTCGGCGTTCGCCGAAACAGCCGAGTACTTGTATCGGGAATTGAGCGCTGACCTCAGCACCGCTGGCCTAGAGACAGCGCTGATTACCGGTGGTGGCCACGGTGCGAAGACCACACTCGGTAGCGGGTACGACTTCCAAGCAGCGCTCACGCTCTTCTCTCCAAAGTCGAAGCAACGTCACCTGACGATGCCTAGGGAGAGCGGCGAACTTGATGTTGTGATCGGCACTGACGTGATCAGTGAGGGCCAGAATCTCCAAGACTGTGACTACCTTGTCAACTATGACATCCACTGGAACCCGGTTCGGATCATCCAGCGTTTCGGTCGCATCGACCGAATCGGATCGACCAACGACGTGATCCAGCTAGTCAACTTCTGGCCCGATATCTCGCTTGACGAGTACATCAACCTCAAGGAGCGCGTTGAAAACCGGATGGTGATCGTGGATGTCAGCGGCACTGGTGACGACAACGTGCTCACCCAACAGAGCAACGACACGGCGTTTCGCCGCGAACAACTTCGCAAACTGCACGACGAAGTGATCGAACTGGAAGACGTGCGCACTGGCGTGTCGATTACCGACCTCGGCCTCAACGACTTCCGAATGGATCTGCTGGCTTACATGAAGACATACGGCGACATCGCCTCCGCGCCCAAAGGATTGCACGCCGTCGTTCCTGCCGACCCAACGAAAGGCCTCAAGGCAGGCGTGCTATTTGCGCTTCGCAACGTCAACGCTGATGATTCGATCAACCGGGGCAACCGCCTTCATCCGCACTACCTCGTGTACCTCGATGACAACGGCGAGGTGATCGCTGATCACACCGAGGCGAAGCGTCTCCTTGACCTGATCAGAGCGGGCTGCCGCCCCTTCAGCCAACCGGTTAGCGATGTGACGAACTTGTTTAATGCCGCCACTAATGACGGCGCCGAGATGGGTAAGTACTCCGAACTTCTCACTGCTGCGATCAGGTCGATGGTTGATGTCACCGACGAGCGCGACATCGACAGTCTTTTTACGGCTGGTCCGACCACCGCACTGACCCAGACGATCAGCGGGCTTGACGACTTCGAACTGATCGCTTTCTTGGCCATTGTTAACCCGGCGGAGCCAGAAGATGGCTAAGAAGGCCGAAACTACTTCTGTGAGCCCTTGCCTGTATCAGTGGCCCGACCCGGCTCGGTACGGCAAGGTGGTCCCCAAGAACAAGTTCTACGAACAAGGCAAGGTGAACTCGGTACTCCGTGAGCGATTCGTAGCCGAGGTCCAACGAATCACATGGGCCTACAAGCTGGCTGAGAGTACGATCAATCTCCCGGGCTCTGCCGCAGTGCCTGAGATCCAGGTGTTCGAGATCGAGGCGAAGGGCGATGACGTGAGCGATGTGGTGCTGGCCACGATTGACAAGGCCGTGAAGACACCGATCATTTTCGAGCTCTCACGTAGCGGCGAAGTCAGATTGGCAGCGGCGCACAAGCCGACGGCGCGATCGGGCGCCTACTTCACCACACCGTGGTTTCCGTCCGAGACTCTTAGAGCACCGCTTCCCACAGCAATCAACATCCCCAACCTCTACAGCGTTCTGTTGAGGCCGCTGGTCCCCGTCGTGACTCAAGTCGGCGAGGACGTCGGCACGATCGCGGAGCGAGCCGAGGTCGCCCGCAAGCTCGAACGAGAGATCGCCGCTCTTGAGCGCAAGATTCGCAACGAGCCGCAACTGAACCGCAAGGTCGAGTTGCGCCGCGCCCTGAAGATAAAGCAAGCCGTTCTCACCGGCCTGATGAGCACAAATTTCTGAGGAACTGTGGACAAGCTGAACATGCTCTCGCCAGACCTAACCGAGAAAAACATCGACAAACTCGCCGAGGTTTTCCCAGGTGTGATTACCGAATCAAGTGGCGAGAATGGCGAGCTAAAGCGAGTAGTTGACTTCGACCTGCTTCGGCAGGAGCTGTCCGACCACATTGTTGAAGGCCCGCAGGAGCGGTTCCAGCTCGACTGGCCCGGCAAGCGCGCCGCGGCGTTCACGGCGAACGTCCCGATCGCCAAGACCCTACGTCCAGATCGTGGGGAGTCCGTCGACTTCGACACGACAAAAAACTTGTTCATCGAAGGAGACAACCTCGACGCCCTAAAGCTTCTCCAGGAGTCGTACCTGGGCAAGATCAAGCTGATCTACATCGATCCGCCCTACAACTCTGGTAGTGATTTTGTATACAAGGACAACTTTGCGGAAACGACATCGGAGTACCTTGTGCGTTCGCAACAGGCGGAGGAGTCGGGAGCGCGCCTCCGTGCAAACACGGAGTCCAACGGCAGATTCCATTCGGACTGGTTAAGCATGCTTTATCCAAGACTAATGGTAGCCCGACGGATCATGAGGCCCGATGGCGTGATTCTGGTCAGCATCGATGATGGCGAGCACGCGAACGCACGGGCGCTTCTCGATCAAGTCTTCGGCGCGAAAAACTTTCTCGCACAGCTAATTTGGAACAAGCAACACTCTCAGCAGCAGGGCCTATTCAAGAGGTACCACGAGTTTGTTTTGGCCTACGCGCGCGACGCCTCCCAGTTGGACTACATCAGCGGCGGAGACGGACTGATCGAGGCAGGAGCCTTGAAGAAGATCTCAAAGGCAAACCCGGCGAGTGACTTCACGTTCCCCGCCGGAGTCCGGTTCGACGCCCCCGACGGCAAGACGATTACTGGCACATTCGGTGAATCTGAAAAAGTCACCGTCGTTAGCGGTGTTCTGCGATCCTCCAATGGCGTGACAGCTGAGCCAGTAACTCTTCGAGCTGGATGGACACAGCGAAATCAGATGGTCTCCTGGTTCGCAGGACATGAGACCACTGACACTCGTGGGCAGCGGGTGGTGGAGTTCTTTTTCAGCAGCACTGGAAAGCTTAAGTCAATCAAGGAGCGCGGGCGGATTACGCCGTCTACCCTGCTCCCGCCCTACGGCATGAATAGCGAGCAGACCGAGCGACTTGCGACGCTTATGGGAGGGGCTGTATTTGATAATCCGAAGCCGGTAAGGATGCTCCAGGACTTCGTCGAGTGGTTCACGGACGAGAACGACATCGTCTTAGACTTTTTTGCGGGCTCCGCTACAACGGCAGAGGCAGTTTTCCGTGCCGCTGCTGAAGATGGGTTGATCCGACATTTTGTTCTAATCCAGTTGGACGAGGCCTGTAGGCAGGACAGCACTGCAGCGATGTCTGGCTATGCGAACATCGCGGAAATTGCACGCGAACGAATTCGGCGGGCAGGTGCGCAGGTCAAACTGGAGACCCCGCTGTCTCTGGACTTTGGCTTCCGAATGCTTAGGGTCGACACTACAAATATGGCTGATACGTGGCGGACGCCAGACGAGGCGGAGCAGACCCGCCTGGCGCTGGACGTCGAGAACATCAAGCCAGATCGCACGGGTGAGGACCTGCTGTTCCAAGTTCTCCAAAGCTGGGGGCTCGAGCTTTCGCTGCCGATCAGCGTCGAGCAGGTCAACGGCCACGAGGTGTTTGTCGTCGATGAGGGCGCACTGATTGCGTGCTTTGACAAGACGGTCCACCTCGATCTCGTGCGGGCCCTAGCGAAGCGTGAGCCCCTTCGTGCTGTGTTCCTGGAGGCCGGCTTCCGCACCGACGATGCCCGCATAAACGCCGAACAGATCTTCCGTGAAGTCTCGCCGTCCACTGACGTGAAGACCATCTGACGTTCATGCCGAGGAAATGCCGTAGGGTCCCGCAATGAAGCTGCAATTCAAGGTTCAGCAGTACCAGACCGAGGCAGTCGACGCAATAGTTGAGTGCTTCGCAGGGCAACCCAAGCAAGATGGCGTGCAGTACCGGATCGACCCGGGCCGGGTGAAGGCTTCCAACACCCCCACACTTTTCCCGACAGGCGCCAATCAGGACTCCGGCCTGCGCAACGCCGAAATCCTGCTGACGCCACGCCAGCTACTCGACAACGTCCATGTGGTCCAGAAGCACCGTGGGCTGCCGCTTTCGAAAGCAATGGCGGACAGTAAGGCCGCTCCCGGCGCACCGAACATCGATATCGAGATGGAGACCGGAACTGGCAAGACATACGTCTACATCAAGACGATCATGGAATTGAACAAGCGGTATGGCTGGTCGAAGTTCATCGTGGTCGTGCCCTCGGTCGCGATCCGCGAGGGTGTGAAGAAGTCGTTTGATGTCACTGCTGAGCACTTTCAGCAGGCGTATGGCACCAAGCCGCGCACCTTCATCTATAACTCATCGCAGCTACATGAGCTGGAGCGCTTCAGCTCCGACGCAGGTGTGCAGGTGATGATCATCAACATCCAGGCCTTCAACGCCACTGGTAAGGACCAGCGCCGCATCTATGACGAGCTCGACGACTTCCAGTCGCGTCGGCCGATCGACGTGATCAGCGCTAACCGACCGATTGTCATCATCGACGAGCCGCAGAAGATCGGTGCGCCGAAGTCTCTTGAAGCGCTGGCTCGATTCAACGCGTTGATGGTGCTTCGTTACTCGGCGACTCATCGCGTCGAGCACACCAAGGTGCACCGGCTCGATGCGCTCGACGCGTACACCCAGAGGCTGGTGAAGAAGATCGCGGTTAGGGGCATTACCGTGAAGGGTCTCGCCGGGTCGACTGCGTACCTGTATCTCGATTCAATTGAGATCGCCAAGGGCGCGCGTCCGAGGGCGCGTGTGGAGCTGGAGGTGCAGACCAAGGGTGGTCCGATCGTGCGTCAGGTGAAGCGCATCGACGCCGGCACGAATCTGCACGACGTGTCGGGTGGGATTGAGGCGTACAAGGGCCTGTTCGTCACTGACATCGATGCCAACCGGGACGTGATCGAGCTGA
>JAQCBM010000088.1 GCA_027729865.1 Actinomycetota bacterium | reverse complement strand
TTGGCATAGATCGCGTGCATGTCAGCACGCTAGTGCAGTTCGGGGTCCTCGCGAGTGGTGTCAGGCCATCGACTTCAGTTGGTCGGCTCGCTGCGGCAAGGCTCGGGCAACAAGCTCAATGAGATCGTCGGCGCTGACGGGGGAGTCAACGTACTTCGATGCCTTCTCCAGCACCTTGTTCTTGGCCTCGTCGCGCTTATCTGCTGGCTTGGACAACGCCGACGCCCAATCGCGGAACAACTCCCACGCCAACTCCCGTTCACGAAGAACACGATTCATGGTGGCCATTTGCTCATCGGTTGCGGGAAGCCGCCACGTTTCGCTGATCGCCTCGGGCAGCACTTCCCGGTAATCGTGGCCGCCTTGCGCGAAGACACCCGGCGTGGGCGTCAGTGCATTGAGCATGTCAATGAACGTCATCAAGAACGTGGCGCCCGGAACCCAGACCGTTCCTTGGGGAGCGCCGATGGGTCGATCAGGGCCTAGCCAGTCGGGCTTGCGCCACATGACCTGACTGCCGAACTTCGGAATCGGATCGTCTCCGTTTTGCAGCAGCAGATAGCGGACCTTCTCGCGTTCAGGTGCTGGAAGTTCCTTCCAGTCACGGATGGTGCGGGGGAGGTAGATGCCATCGGGGCCGACGTCGGGCGCCTTTGTGATGGTGCGATCGCCCCACAGTTGCTTACGCCACGTGGTGGCCGAGGGCGTTCCGATCCACAGGGCGTAGTCGACCTTGGCACCAGGGAGTCCGTAGGTCCAGGTTCCCTCGAACATGCCTTCACTCACCTGCGAACCGAGGGATTCACCGAACAGGTAGAAGCGCGGACGCTTGGTTGGATCCATGTCCAGCAGGCGTGCGGTGATGCCGTCGATCACCATTCGTGTTTGGTCGACACCTGTGGAGACGTCGCCAAGGGAGAAACTCGACGGAAGGACCGAGTACTGGATAGCTGCCGATGCGCAATCGCCGCCGGTCAGGAACTCAAACGTTTCGGTGGCTACGTAATTGACGTAACCGGATCCAGTGGGGGAGAACAGCGCGAAGTGTCCGCGCTCGAGGGCTTTGGTGCGATCGATCTCGTCGAGCAACACCGCTGCGCGATCGTGTGGATCATCGACGATGTCCAAACTGCCGTAGACGCGGATGGGTTGCTTTGCATCTTTCGTTCCCATCACCGCGTTGATGGTTGCGGGCTCCAACGTTCCAGACAGCCAGCGAGCGCCTTCGCGTGTTTGTTTCATCCAGTCCAGACCGGATTGCGCAGAGCCGGTTATTTCCGGTGTAGAAGGAGGGATCTCCATGCCCGGCTCGACGGCACCGCCGCCCTTAGTCAACATCGCCGAGGCGCGATTCAACGCGGCGTAGGCCACGCCGGCGCTGATCCCAAACGCGGTGACACGGCCCAACGTCCGATGGTCCTGCGGCTGTCCGCCAAGCGTTGCGCTGGCCAATCGCGACATCGCACCAGTGAGGATCGACTCACCACGCGCCAGTCCGTAGGTAGCCAGCGCGATTCCCGTGCCGATGGCCGCCATCTTGACGGGCGCAACTTCGCGAACCGAGTCCTCGAAGAACTGCTCTTGTGCGGGGCTCTTCGCGCCGGGGGTTTGCTGGCGGATCAAGGAACCGGGGGCTGCACCCCAGGGCCGGGTTCCCGCCCAGGATGCTGCAGCCGCCGCGGCGGCGACAGCCACACCGAGACGGCGACCAGGGCTCTTGCTGCTCGTGAGTGATGAGGCAGCGCTGGACAAGGCACCGGTGACGGTCATGCGGCCGATGAGTCGAACTGCAGCTCGCGGCCGCGATTCGTGCTCCTTCCAGTGAAAGCCGAGGAAGGTTGCTAGTCCGAGCGCTCCGACTCCAGCGGCCACGGCGATGCGAGGGGTGGCGCCGGGGTCAGATTCACCGGTAATGCGTGCTGCGAGGGAGTCGACGATGGCGTCGCCGGTCGAGAACAGGCCGTAGGCCATCGCGGTCGTGACACCGCTGATCACCGCTTGATCGGTGGTGCCTCGGGTCAGCAGGTTCGGCTGGAAGGAACGCCCGAGTGCGAGGCCGGCGCCAATGAGGCCGGTGCGTGCTGGGTGGTCCATGGCCCGGCCTTGGGGTGTGGTGAGTCGGGCTAGTTCGGATGGCCCGTCGTGAAGCAAGGATTCATCACCCATGGGCGCAGGTTAGTGGTCAAACCCGGGTGCGAAGAGCCGATCTCAGTGGCTAGAGTCCTTTCGGACAGCCTGAGGACCGGCCGGCGCGTGACGTGTGCGTCGCTGCGAGGGAAGCAAGTCACCATACGAGGGACCATGTCAGCACCCACCGCCGGTACCAGTCACAGTCTTCGCTCGCCAAGTCATCTTGTCGATGACCTGTCCCACACGCTCTCGCAGCATCCGGGCTTCGCCGAGCGGCTGACCGAAGACGGTTCCGCAGATGTGGCTTCTGAACTCGCGATCGAGGATCTAACTGCCACCTACCAATCGGTCCGAGCTCTCACCGAAACGCTCGCGGCACCACTGAGTCCTGAAGACCAAACGGTCCAGACCATGCCCGACGTCAGCCCAACAAAGTGGCATCGCGCGCATGTGACGTGGTTCTTCGAGGCGTTCGTACTCGCTGAGCACCAACCCGGTTTCCATGCGTACCAGGACACGTACTGGACGCTGTTCAACAGTTACTACGAAACCGTGGGGCCTCGATATCCACGCCCCGAGCGCGGATTCATCTCCAGGCCTGGTGCGTACGAGGTGGGGGACTACCGAGCCCACGTCGACGATCGGATGCTCGACCTGTTGGCAAGCGTCAATGAGCTCTCGTGCGAGAAACTGACATCGTTGGTGAACCTGGGCTTCCACCACGAGCATCAGCATCAAGAACTGTTGCTGATGGACATCAAGCACGTCTTATCCAAGAACCCGCTTCAACCGGTTGCGTATCCCGGCTCGAGGCGGGCGTCAACCCAGGTGGGGCCGGCGCAATGGTTGCCGTTCGACGGCGGCATCGTCGACGTCGGCTGGATCGATGACTCCGGTAACAACTCGTTCCACTTCGACAATGAGAAGCCGGCCCATCCGGTCTTGATTCAACCGTTCGCGCTGGCTGATCGATTGGTCACCAACGGTGAGTGGATGGAGTTCATCGCCGATGGCGGATACGAACGACACGAACTATGGCTATCAGACGGCTGGGCGCGCGTGAACGCTGAGCGCTGGGATGCGCCGCTGTATTGGCAGTGGGATGGCACGCAGTGGCTCGAGCACACGTTGCACGGAACGCGTCCCGTCCGCCCGGAGGAACCCGTTCTGCATGTCAGTCATTACGAGGCTGATGCCTACGCCTCCTGGGCGGGAAAGAGGCTGCCTACCGAATTCGAATGGGAGCACGCCGTCCGAGTAAGTGGAGTGCGCCCACCGCGCTCCACGGGAGATGTTTCCGGTTTCCATCCGAGTGCGGATTCCGGTGGGGACGGTCTTCGACAGGTCTTCGATTCAGCCTGGCAGTGGACGTCGTCGGCCTATCTGCCCTACCCAGGATTCAGCGCGCCGAAGGGCGCGATCGGTGAGTACAACGGCAAGTTCATGTCCGGTCAAATGGTGCTTCGCGGTGGGGCTTGCGTCACACCCAGGGGACACGCGCGATCGACCTACCGCAACTTCTTCCCGCCGCACTCGCGCTGGCCGTTCACCGGTGTGCGCCTTGCAGATTCGCTCTCGGACCCGCTCGACTAGCGGCTTGTTGAGGTGTCCGTGTCTGCACAGGTGGACCTTTCCGGTCCGGCGTTGATCGACGTCATCGCCGAGGGGCTGTCACGGTCTTTCAAAGAATTACCCGCTCGTGTTCTCTATGACGAGACCGGCTCGCGACTATTCGAGGAGATCACTCGGCTGCCGGAGTACTACCCCACGGAAGCAGAGCGAGCTTTGCTGGTCGACTGTGCTTCTGAGGTATTCGCAATGTCGCAGGCACGGACGCTCGTGGAGTTCGGCGCAGGCGTGCAAGACAAGACGGGCCTACTGATCGAGGCAGGAACATCGTTCGGGTCTCTTGCCTGTTACCAGCCGATCGACATCAGCTCCGAAGTGCTCGTGGAGTCTGCGCAGTCGATGGGCCGGGTGTACACAGGGCTTGATATTCAGCCGGTAGTGGGGGACTTCACCACTTACATCGCGTTGCCGGAGAGCCCGCGACCGCGCCTGACCTGCTTTCTCGGCGGCACGATTGGAAACCTCCATCCAGTTGAACGCTTCGAATTCTTCAACCGGATGGGACAGATGACCGGAACCGGTGGATACATGCTTGTTGGTACCGATTTGCTCAAGGATGTCGAGCGCATCATTCGCGCATATGACGATTCCGAAGGCGTCACGGCCCGCTTCTTGTTGAACGTTGTCGATGTCTTGAACAGCGAGTGCGATACGAATCTAGACAAGGATGACTTCGACTACGTCCCTCTGTGGGATGCGTTGGAAAATCGCATGGATCTTCGACTTCGATCTCGCAGGGAGCAAAACTTCGCAATTCGTGATCAGGGCATTCGCCTCGCCGCAGGTGAGGAGATTCGCATCGAGGTTTCCACTAAGTTCACGCTTGAGCAGGTCCGAGAGGAATTCGAGTCGGCAGGACTACAAGTCGAGCATCAGTTTCGCAATGACGACTTCGCCCTGACCCTCGCGCGCGTGGGGTGAGGTTCGGCTGCGCGGAATATAGGGAATCCGGCATGCTGAGCACCGAGAGCAGCGAGTCGGAGCGACGTAAGGGGCAGGCGTGGACGCACAGGATCTGACGGGGCGCGTGGCGCTCATCACCGGAGCCTCTCGCGGTATCGGCCGCGCAATGGCGGAGGAATTCGCGGCCCACGGCTGCGCGGTCGCACTCGCTGCGCGCACTCCCGATGCCATTCAGCAGGTTGCAGATTCCATCAATGCAAGCGGTGGCCGGGCTATCGCCTTCGCGGCTGACGTGACTGACGAGACCACCGCTGAGCGACTAGTCAGTGAAACGGTTGCGGCATTGGGGCGCCTGGACATCCTGGTGAATAACGCTGGCGGCAATAGCTTCTCGGTACCCGTGGCTTCCATGCGCTTATCTGGCTGGAGCAAGACGATGGCGCTGAATGTTGATGCAACGGTTCGCCTCATCCAGCAAGCACTGCCGCACCTGGCGGCATCCGATCACGGAGCCATCATCAACGTTGGATCCGTAGCAGGCCTGCGCGGTGCGCCGTTGATGTCGCACTACGGAGCAGCAAAAGCAGCCCTTGCGTCATTGACGCGCAGCTTGGCGGTCGAAGTGGCCTACCAAGGAGTTCGCGTGAATGCCTTGGTGCCCGGGTGGATCGAGACGGACCTCACCGATTTCCTACGCGGCGACGAGAACACCGAGGCGTCCGTCCTGTCGCGGGTGCCGATGGCACGCTGGGGACGAAGTGAAGAGATCGCTCAAGCTGCGCTGTTCTTGGCCAGTGATGCGTCGTCGTTCATGACAGGGCAGGAATTGATCGTCGATGGTGGGCTTTCGGCAATGCCCTGATGCAAGGTTGGGAACCGAGCCGTCAGGGCCTCATCCAGTTGTGCAGTCAGTTCGGTAACGCGACGGCGATGAAACACCATGGTCAAGATGGCTTGCGGAATCAGATCTATTGATCGGCGAAGGAGCCACGGCACCCCATTGCGTACAAGCCACTCCAGTTTTCCGGTAGAGCGCCCTTCCAGACGAACAGGCAGGCTGACTTGGCATTGATGGAATCGGCTGACCTTGGCGGCCAACTGCGCCAGATATTCGTGTCCCTGCGGGCTCGGGTGCATACGATCTATGTGCCACAAGCCAGCTTGCGATGACCTGGGGTCGGTCCACAAGTCAATGAAGTGGGCTCTTCCACCTTGTCGAGGCCTGGAATGCTGCCGAACAGCGCTGGCTAGCGCCTTGTTCACCAGTAGGGCGCGTTCGCTGATGGTCTTTCGAACCACGGTAGGCAGGAAGTCGTGCAAACATGCCTGGGGTAGGCCCAGCACGATCACGGTGGCGCCAACGCCAACGAGGCGCGCGATTGCCTTCTCGGTGCACCGCAATATCGCAACGGGGTTGAAATCTCCACGGAGCAGGTCGTTGCCACCCACACTCATGAGCGCCACCGTCGGATTAGCGGCGAGTGCAGCCGGCACTTGGACCGACAGAACGTCGGTTGCGCGTTGGCCCGGCGTCGCGAGGTGTAAGACTCGATCCGCCCCCACGTTATGCGCAAAGCGACCCACCCACGCCGGACCGCTCCAGTTGACGCCACAATCGCCGATTCCGTAGCCAATGGAATCGCCAAGCCCCACAACGGTCAAGGCATCCCGCATGTCAGGCCGCCTGAGGCTCGAAACGTTTGGGGATCTCGGTGCTGGGGGTTGCGGCCATCAAGCCGTGGATCGTAAGCATTCGATCGATCGCTCGCTGCCAGGGCAGTTGGAGCGCCTGTTCGCGGGCAAGTGTGCGCACATGCAGCTGGCTGGGGTGGACAAGGCGGTCTATAGCCCTAATCCACGCGTCAACGTTTTCCGATACCGCGTACCCCGCCTGTCCGACGACTTCCGGCAGCGCAGATCGATTGCTGCACACCACGGGCGTTCCGCACGAGAGTGCCTCGAGTGCCGCCAGCCCGAACGTTTCGATGGGGCCGGGCGCGAGAGCGACATCTGAACGCTGCAGGATCGCTGCGACATCTTGCGGGGACGAGACGAATCCAACAAACGTGACGGGCAGGCCATCAGCCATTTTCCGCAAGTCACGCATCCTCGGGCCATCACCGACGACGGTCAGGTGCCATTTGCGGCCTAGACGATGGCCCGCTGCCAACACTTCTATCGCCTTGTGCGGATGCTTCTCTGGAGACAGTCGTGAACACAGCACCAAATCGATAGGCCTGGCGTCATCTGAATTCCGCACTAGGGGTCGAAAGCGATCAGTGTCCACGCCAAGGGGTACGTGGCATGTAGGAATTGAGATTCGATCGAACTCAGCCGCGGCGTAACGCGTTGTCGTGACGATAGTGTCAACCTCACTCGCGATGCGTTCATTCATCCGATTGGCAATGCCGCGACCAGGTAGGCCCGATGCGTACTCGGCCAGCACGCCGTCAATCCGCTCATGGGCGAACAACGTGCACTGGGTGTTGTTCTTCCGTGCCCATCTGGCGGCACTCAACAGTGTCAAGCGATCGGACAATTCGACAATGTCGGGTTCGATGGTGTCGAGAGCCTGTCTGATGTGGCGGGTTGAAAGCACGATGCGGTACCCCCCACTCCGAGGAATCGCAATGCTGGCGAGCGAATGGACCGTCGCCTGTGTCTTGGGGCGCCAACCCGAAGGTTGGTTGGGAATGACCATGTGGACTTCATGGCCGGCTGCGATGTATCCCTCTGCCAACCGGGTCATCGTCGTACGGAGACCACCGCTGCGAGGGCCGAAGAAGTTTGCAAGGTGCACGATCCGAGCCATCAGGCTGCCAGCCGACTGCTTTCATGCCCCAGCACCGACCGATAGTGGCGAACTAGATCGTCGCCGATCTGAGTCCAGGCCCTATCGCGAATCATGGTGCGTGCC
>JAQCBM010000087.1 GCA_027729865.1 Actinomycetota bacterium | reverse complement strand
CAGTGCCACCAGGCAGCCGGTGGCGGCGGCGCTCTGACCAACGGGAAGTACGCGCCCAGCTTGATGAATGCAACTCCGCAAGAGATCTACGAGGCGATGCTGACCGGCCCGCAGAACATGCCGATCTTCTCCGACGAGACCCTGCCCGTCGAGGAAAAGCAGCAGATCCTCGCTTATATCGACTCTCTCCAGCAAGCCCCGAGTCCCGGCGGCCTGTCCCTGGGTCGCCTCGGACCCGTGGTTGAGGGTCTGTTCATGTGGACCGCCGTTTTCGCCGCGCTGATCGCCGCGGCCGTCTGGATCGGAATCAAGGCACGATGAGCAAACGAGACGACGCCAGCATCCTCCCGGCGAATCCGCCGCACGGAGAGCCGAAACTCGGCTACCTCCCGGTAGCGGACATCCCGCACAAGCCTCGCGTCACGGACACCGACCCCAAGGCTGCCCGCCGCGCCGAGCGCCAGGTAGCCAGCATGTTCATTCTGTCCATGCTTCTGGTGGTGCTGTTCGTCGTCGCCTTTGTGAGTATCGACGTCAGCACCGTGATCTACGTCCCCGTTCTCGGTGAGGTTGGAGCCAGCAACCTGGCGTTAGGCCTCACCTTCGGCGGCGCCATCTTCTTCATCGGCGCTGGTGCAATCCAGTGGGCCAAGAAACTGATGCCCGACGTCGAAGTGGTCCAAGAGCGCCACGACATGACGTCTCCCAAGGACGCGACCGAAGAGGCAGCCGCCACCTACGAGCGTGGCAAGGAGGAGTCTGGTTTCGCTCGATACCCGATCATCCGGCGCACACTGATCGGCGCCCTCGCGCTGTTCCCCATTCCCCTAGTCATCATGCTGCGTGACTTGTGGCAAACGCCCCCGGGTGCAAACCCCGTGGAGATTCTGTCCACTACGACCTGGCGCGACGGTGAACGCATCGTCCCGGACATCGGTCACAGCACCGGCGAGAACGTTGCAGGCATCCGACCTGAGGAAATCCCGGTCGGTGGCCTTGTCTCGGCACTGCCTATGTCCATCAAGGACCTCAAGGACGACCCGGTGGCGAACATGCGGGATCGGGGCAAGTCGGCGATCATCCTCGTCCGGATGGACCCCGAAGAGATCCGCTCCCAGCAAGGCGAAGGCTGGGACTACCAAGGCATCCTGGCCTACTCGAAGATCTGCACCCACGTGGGCTGCCCGATTGCCCTCTACGAGCACCGGACGCATCACCTGCTGTGCCCGTGCCACCAGTCCACATTCGATTTGGCCGATTCCGGCGACGTTATCTTTGGGCCGGCGGCCCGGCGCATGCCGCAGTTGCCAATCCGGCTAGATGAGGAAGGATTCCTCGTAGCGGCTTCGGACTTCCAACAGCCGGTCGGACCGAGTTTCTGGGAGCGTGGATGAGCACGGCAACACCAGCGAACACTGGCGCACACCCCGTTGAAAAGGTGGGTGGCCAAACTGCGACCTTCGTCGATCAACGGCTAGGCAGCAACAAGTTCCTCTCCCGCAATCTGTCCAAGGTGTTCCCCGAGCACTGGTCCTTCATGCTGGGTGAAATCGCCCTTTACTCGTTCATCGTGGTGCTCCTCACTGGCACCTACCTCACCTTGTTCTACAAGCCAAGCATGGCCGAGGTGATCTACGAGGGCTCTTACGTGCCCTTGCAGGGCATTTACATGTCCGAGGCCTACGCCTCCACGCTGAACATCAGCTTCGACATCCGCGGTGGCCTCCTCATTCGTCAGATGCACCACTGGGCGGCGCTGATCTTCGTCGCAGCCGTAGCGGTTCACATGTTCCGCGTCTTCTTCACAGGCGCGTTCCGCAAGCCGCGGGAGTTCAACTGGCTGGTAGGCGTTGCGCTCACCACACTGGCCTTGGCGGCTGGCTTCACCGGCTACTCGCTACCCGATGACCTGCTGTCGGGAACTGGCTTGCAGATCATCCGCGGCATCCTGCAGTCAATACCGATCGTGGGTACGTGGATCGCATTCTTCGTGTTCGGCGGCGAGTATCCCGGTGGCGACATCATCTCCCGGCTGTACTCGGCTCACATCCTTCTGGTACCAGGCTTGATCCTGGCCCTCGTGACGGTCCACCTGATCATGGTGTGGACCCAAAAGCACACCCAGTTCCCTGGTCCCGGGCGCACTAACAACAACGTCGTGGGCTACCCGCTGCTGCCGATCTACATGGCCAAGGCGGGCGGCTTCTTCTTCATCGTCTTTGGCATCATCGCACTGCTCAGCGGCCTAGTGAACATCAACCCGGTATGGATCTTTGGGCCGTACACCCCCGACCAGGTAACGGCCGGCACCCAGCCGGACTGGTACATCGGTTGGCTCGACGGCGCCCTTCGCCTTATGCCAAACATCGAGACCGTGATCCTCGGCTTCACTATCTCGTGGAACGTCTTCATTCCCGCCGTGGTGATTCCGGGCATCTTGTTCACCGGCCTGGCCCTCTACCCCTTCCTAGAAGCCTGGGCCACCGGCGACAAGCGCGAGCACAACCTCCTGGACCGTCCGCGTAACGCGCCGGTTCGCACGGGCATCGGCGTAATGGCAATCGTGTTCTACGGCATCTTGTGGTTGGCCGGCGGAAACGACCTGATGGCGACAACCTTCAACATGTCCATCAACGCGATCTCCTGGACGCTGCGCATCCTGCTGATCGTGGGTCCCCCGATCGCTTTCATCATCACCAAGCGCACTTGCTTGGCCCTGCAGCGCCGCGACCGCGAGAAGCTGCTGCACGGTTACGAATCCGGTCGCGTCTTGCGTCTTCCGCACGGTGAGTTCATCGAGGTGCACCAGCCGCTCAATGAGAAGGAACTCGCAGTCATCAGCAGCAAGCCGGACTATCCAGTTCTGCCGGCTCCGCAGAAGGCCGACATCGACGGTGTGCGCAACCCGAATTACCGCAAGGACATGCTGCGCCACAAGATCAGTGCCTTCTTCTACGGCGACAACATTCCCAAGCCGTCGGCGGCGGAGATCGAGGCGGGGCAACATCACGCCGAGGAGCAGGCCGAGATTGAAGCCCCGTTGCACGAGTACGAAGATCGCGACGTCATCTACAACGCCCACGGCGGGGTGCTGCACCACCCGGGCATGCCGAAGACCAATGCCGAACAGGTTGCCGAGCAAGAGACCAGAGCGTAGGCGCGAGCCTTTCTCAGCCCCTTTCGAAGCCCCCGCATCTGCGGGGGCTTCGATCTTTTGCTGCCAAGGTGCCCTGGCCCTGGCACAGTGGCGCCATGGTGAACCGGATCTGCCCCCTATGTGAGGCCACGTGTGGACTGACGTTGACGATCGAAGGAACCGAGGTCACAGCAATCCGAGGGGATAGCGAGGACGTCTTCAGCCGCGGCTACATCTGCCCCAAAGGGGTCTCCCTCGGCGAGTTGCACGCAGATCCCCAGCGCCTGACCACTCCCCTGATCAAGGGCGAAGATGGGCAACTGCATCCGGCCAGTTGGGATGAGGCCTTCGCCGTGATCCGCGATCGCCTCCGACCGATCCTCGGCGAGCACGGCCCGCAATCGGTGGGCCTGTTCCTGGGGAACCCGAACGTCCACAACCTGTCCGGGCCGTTCTATCTACCTGCCTTCATCAAGGCTCTGGGAACTACCCAGCGCTTCTCGGCGAGCACCGTCGATCAGATGCCCAAGCAGGTCGCCTGCGCATTGATGTATGGAACCGCGCTGTCGGTTCCGGTTCCCGACATAGACCGCACTCACTACTTCCTCATGCTCGGCGCGAACCCGATGGTCTCCAACGGATCGATGATGACCGCGGCGGACTTTCCTGGCCGCCTACGACGCCTTCGCCAACGCGGCGGCACGTTGGTGGTGGTCGATCCTGTTCGCACACGAACTGCAGCAGCAGCTAGCGAGCACGTCTCCATCAGACCGGGCTCAGATGCGCTGTGGTTGGCTTCCCTGGCCCACCTGCTGGCCCAGGCAGCCGATCTCGGCCTTGCCCAGCCGTGGGTCGACGCGAACGAATGGGAATCGATCGTTCAACTTCTCGCGCCCTTCACACCCGAGGCCACCGCCCAGATCACCGGGATCGATCCAGCCACGACACACCGAATCGCGCAGGAACTCAAGGAAGCTCCCAGTGCTGCGGTCTACGGCCGGATGGGCACCACCACATCCGGGCTCACGAACGGCGACCAGGTCATCCCAATGGCCACGCTCGCTTCGTGGCTCATCGACGTCATCAACATCTCGATTGGCGCTCTGGACTCACCCGGTGGGGTCATGTTTCCGCTGCCGGTGGCCGGTGGTCCCTCCACGGAAGGCTCTGCCGGCTCTGGGCACGGGGTGCAAATCCCCGGCCGACGCCGCACACGGGTGCGCGGACTGCCGAGCGCCCTCGGAGAGTTCCCCGCGTCGACTCTGGCTGAGGAAATCGATACCCCTGATCCGGAAAGCGGAGAGCGTATTCGCGCTGTGTTCGTGGTCGGCGGTAACCCGATCGTGTCCACACCAAACCAAGAAAGGCTGACCGCGGCCTTCCGCAGCCTGGACCTTCTGGTGAGCGTCGACCCCTACCTAACGGCAACGAGTTCCCTTGCGGATGTGGTCTTGCCCGTAGCTTCTCCGCTCACCCGTCCACAGCACGACGTTGTCTTCAACAACCTCGCGGTGCGCAATCAGGCCCGCTACTCCGCACCGGTTTTCGATGTCCCCGAGGGTGAGAAGGACGAGACCGAAGTCCTAGCCCAACTGGCGGCGATCGCTGCCGGCATCGCTTCTGGCCATGAGCCCACGACCGCGCAGATCGATGACCTCATTGCCTACACGGTGGCCGCGCAGGCCTGCACGGACACAGCCTCGCGAGCCCACGGGCGCGCTCCTGAGGAGCTACTCGAAGCAGTGTCCTCGCGCACGGGCGTGGAGCGAATCCTCGACCTACGCATTCGCTCCGGACCCTACGGCGACGGCTTCGGCTCCCACCCCGACGGCTTGACACTGCAACACCTACAGGACGCCCCACACGGGATTGACCTCGGCCCGCTGCAACCGCGGCTGCCCGAGGTGCTGCGCACACCGTCTGGTCGCATCGACATCGCGCCGGACGTACTCCTTGAAGCGCTAGGCAACGCTGCACTCCTGCTCAATGAGCCAACTACGGCGCCCCGCTTCACCCTGGTTGGCCGACGCCAGTTGCGCAGCAACAACTCCTGGATGAAAGGCCTACCCACCCTGACCGGCGGCTCGAATATTCCCACGGCCATGATTCATACCGACGACGCCACTGAGTTGGGGATCGTCGATGGAGCGGACGTGACCGTCTCGACGATAACGGGCTCGATAACGCTGCCGGCCTCTGTGCGGGGCGATGTGGCGCGAGGCTGCGTCTGTATCCCGCACGGCTGGGCGGAGGCGAACGTGAACGCTCTAGTAGACGTCACGGCTATCGATGCGCTCGCTGGCACATCAGTGCTCAGCGGCCTGCAGGTGAACTTGGCTCCCGCCTAAACACCCGACGTGTCAGTCGCCTCGGCGGCGGCAGTGAAGGTGGCCCCATTCGCTGAGCGTTCCAGCCACTGGGACCAGGTGTCGTTCCATATCGTCAGACCGTTGCCATCATTGCCGTGCGGGCGACCGGTGTTCTTGACGATCACAATGTCGCCGATCTCGTTCTCGTTCCACCACCAGGCGGCGTTGGTTTCGCTCATCCCCACGCAGCCGTGGCTGACATTCGCATTGCCCTGTGATGCCACGCTCCACGGCGCTCCGTGAACGAACTCACCGGAGTAGGTCAACCGCATGGCGTACGGCGCAGTCACGCGGTAGTAGTTCGGACTATCGGGGCTAATGCCGCCCGTAGCCGCGTCCATCACGCGTGAACGCTCCTTGGACAAAATCACTTTGGTGCCGCTGCGGGTCTCCCACCCTTCTTTGCCCGTAGTGATAGGAATGGTGTTTACCAACTCGCCTGCCTTGAACACTTCCATGGTGTAGGTATCGGCATCGACGATGCTCACCATCGAGGGGCGGAAACGGAAAGTTTGCGATGAATTCTCTTTGCCGAACACACCGTACTTGGCCTGCACGCCTTCGAAGTTCAACTCAACCGTGACGTCCATGTCACCTGGCCAAAGTTCCTTCGGGCGGAACTCCGCGGTCTGGTCATCCTTCCACGCCCATGCACCGAGCAGCGGTGTTGGTGTGCGGATCACCATGGCTTCCTCAATTGCAGCCTTGTTCTGAACCTTCTTGTTGAAGTTCACCGTGATCGGTACGCCCACCCCCACAATGTCGCCATCGGCCGGCTCGGCGTAGGCCGTGAAGAACTTCTCGGGTTCGATCGTGCTGAAGCGCGTGACATCGGTGGCGATATTTCCTCGAGCATCGAACGCCCGAGCCTCGATGGTGTAGGAAGCGCCGTAATCGAGGCTGTCGACCAAAGAAGTCCAGCGGGTGCCGGACTCATCGAGGGCACCTTCGACAGGTCCGGTCGGGCCAACCACGGCCACGTCCTGAAGTTTGCCGCCTTGGGCCTCAACCACGATGGGGGTGCGGGGCTCAACCTGCGTCTCTGCCGGGGAAGAGGTGATCTCGACGCGTGGCTCCTGCGGGGCCGGGGCAGTGGTGATGCTCAATTCCGGCTGGCACGCTGATATTCCGAGCCCGACAACGGCAAGACACGCGACTACCCATCGACGCTGCCTACTCGATGATGCACCCACAGAACGCATAGTTGTTCCAGGGTACGACGAGGGATACGGGCCTGCGCAACCGCACGCGCGGGCAATTAGCGAGCGAATTCGCCGCGGTAGTACTCGAACAGCAGGCCAACGATACCTAGCATCAAGATCGCCACGCTCAGCACCACGAACCAGACCGCGAACACCAAACCCAGGGCGATTCCCGCGGCGCCAAGTCCAATAACCAAGGGCCACCACGAATTCGGGCTGAAGAAGCCATATTCCGGGTCCGCCTCGTCGATTTCTCCGTCTTGACGGTCTTCAGGCCGCGGATACACCCGCTTGGCCGTGTAGAGCGTGTAGAACGCCACCAAGAAGGCGAGCGCACCGGTCAGGATCAGCAGCGTGGTGCCGATCTCGTCACGGCTGAACCACCAGTACGCGCCGCCCACCACACTGTAAAAAATGAACCCGAGAATGAACGTCCAGCCCTCGATTTTCATCAGTGACCGCCGCCCGTTCGGCTCGCGCTGCTACTGATTTGGGGTTGCGACCGCGCACTGGGTGGTGCCAACTCTGGATGGTGCAGATCGAACGCCGGGCGCTCGGAGCGAATGCGCGGCAAGGACGTGAAGTTGTGCCGCGGTGGCGGGCAACTTGTGGCCCATTCCAGTGAACCGCCCCAGCCCCACGGGTCGTCCACGTTCACGTGTGGTGCGTTCTTCCACGTGACCAGTACGTTCCAGATGAAGAACAGTGTGGAAATACCCAGAATCGCGGCTCCCACGGTCGAGACGATGTTGAGGGTGGTGAAGTCGTCGACCGGGAGGTAGTCGCCGTAACGACGCGGCATGCCTTGCACGCCAAGCCAGTGCTGCACCAAGAAGGTGACCTGGAAGCCGACGAACAGCAGCCAGAAGTGGATCTTGCCCAGGCGCTCGTCGAGCATCTTCCCGGTCATCTTGGGCCACCAGAAGTAGAAGCCGGCGAACATCAAGAACACGACCGTGCCGAAGACCGTGTAGTGGAAGTGGGCCACCACGAA
>JAQCBM010000086.1 GCA_027729865.1 Actinomycetota bacterium | reverse complement strand
GGTTGCTCTGGCACAGCATCTTCCTGACTGAGCCACAGAGCGCTTTGAACCCCTTTGGACATGGGATCCAGCCAAGTGCATGGCAACGACTCTGGGTAGGTCTCAGTCGTGCTTGTGGATAACAGCGACTAGTGCCCTTTCGACGTCGCGGGAGTGCCCTTTCGACGTCGCGGGAGTGCCCTTTCGACGTTAGGAAAGAAGGGGAAAGAGGAAGGGCCCTGCTTCCCGAAGGAAGCAGGGCCCCGAAGGTCAAGCAGGGTGCGTTGCCTTACGGCAGCGGCACGTCCGCGGTGACCTTGCCGATCTCTTCGAACTCGGTGTTCGAGGTGTACTCGTTGATCGAGATCGTGCCCTGAGCAAGATCGCCGTACTCATTGAAATCGACTGGGCCGGTAACGCCCTGGAAGTCGATGTCGGAGCCAGCATCGAGCAGTGCAACGCAGTCAGCCCACGTGGAGCACTGCTCGCCACCGTTACCGGCGACCTGCGGCAGGAACTCCGCGATTGCAACGCCGTCGCCGCAGCCAGCAGCCTGAGCAGCCAGAGCGATGAGCATCGTGGCGTCGTAGGACTGTGCGCCGTAGGCGAAGTCCGTGAGGTCGGGATCGACCTCGAGCAGGCTCTCGTTGAACGCGGTGAGGTCAGCCTCGCCCGAAGGCACGGTCGCCCTGACACCGGTCATCGTGCCAGCAGGGAAATCTTCGTAAGCGGTGGTCGAGATATTGCCGTCCACCAGGAAGAGTTGGATGTCCTGCGGGCCTGCGCCCTGCTTGATCATTTCCTGCAGGAGCTTGGTGGTCTCCTCGAAGCCGATCACGGTCACGGCCTGCGGGCCGCTCGCCACGATCTCAGCAACCTCGGCCTCGAAGGACGGAGCTGCGGGGTCGTAGAGAAGGTCGGCAGTGATGGTGCCACCGGCAGCGCTGAAGTCCTTGACCACAGCGTCCTTCAAGCCCTCACCGTACGGGTCCTGACGGGCGATGACGGCCATCGACTCGATGCCGCTGTCGATTGCGTCGGCCGCGATGACTGCGCCCTGGAGGACGTCAGACGGCGAAACGCGGAAGTACAGACCATTGTCCGGGTAGGTGGTCAGCACCGGGGCCGTGTTGGCCGGTGAGAACTGAACCACGCCGTTGGACGTGATCTTGTCGATGACGGTCAGCGACACACCGGACGAGGCTGCGCCGATGATCGCCTGGACACCCTGAGCGAGCTGGGAGTCAACGGTCTGGCTAGCGATGTCGGTGGTGGTGTCGCCCGAGTCACCCTCAATGTAGGTAACGGGGCTACCCAGAACGCCTCCGCCTGCTTCGATCTCGAGCAGTGCCTTGTCGACGCCGGCGAACTCCGGTGGGCCGAGGAAAGCGAGGTCACCCGTGGCCGGGAGCATCGAGCCCACGATCAGGGTGTCGGTCTGGCAGGTTGCGTCTTCTTCAGCGGCGGTTTCCTCTGCGGTCTCTTCCGCAACGGTCTCCTCAGCCACTGTCTCCTCAGCGGTCGTCTCAGCTGACGTCGCCTCATCGTCCCCGCCGCCACAGGCAGCCAGAGCGAGGGAAGCAGCGCCGAGCACAGCGACGGCCTTAAGAGCCATAGTGCGCTTCATGCAGTTCTCCTTGGACATACGAAACGACGGCGAATGCCGTCGCATTGACTAACAGCCTAGGCGCAGACTTGTTACTGGCAGGTAATCGGAAGGGGTCCGTTGACCGTTTCGTGATAGGACTGTGACCTACTCGACCCCAACTAGGGGGTGACCTGCCCAGCCAGGAGAGCCGTGGCCGCCTCAGCGAGGGTGACCCGACGGTCCATGGCCGCCCGGCGGAGCCAGGCGAACGCCTCTGGCTCGCTCATCTGGTGGCCCCGCTGGAGTAGCTCCTTGGCTCGCTCCACGGCCTCCCGGGATGCCGCCCGCTCCCCCAACGTCGACACCTGGGCCTTCAGATCCTGGATCTGCTGCCAGCGAGCCATGGCCAAGGAAATAGCCGGATCGAGGTCAGCCATGGTGAACGGCTTGACCACATAGCCCACGGCCCCGGCCTGCGCCGCCTTCGTTGAAATGTCGCGCTGACTGAAGGCGGTGACCATCACCACCGCGCAGAGGTCCTCGCCGGCGATCTCCTCCGCTGCGGAAAGACCGTCTCGCTCAGGCATGGCGATATCGAGGAAGACGAGGTCCGGCTTCGCGGACCGAACAAGGTCCACCGCCTGTTGCCCGTTGAAGGCTTCCCCCACGACCTGGTGTCCGAGTTCACGCACCATTTCCACGAGGTCCATTCGAATGACCGCTTCGTCTTCGGCCACAACGACGCGCAATGACGCGAACTCCGGCGCGGTTGTCATGAGGCAAGACTAGGCGGAACCGGTCATTGGCTGCCGGAGGACTATCGCGTCGCCTGCACATGAACGACCGTTGCCTTGAACGCCAAGGACAAGTGACATTGGGGCGACATGAAACAACGCATGGTCCACATTGCCGCCATTACCGTGACGGTTTTGGGACTCACGGCAGGTTGCGGTGGCGAACAACTCGCGGAGCAAATCGGCGAGCAGGCCATCAATGGCGAAGTCGATATCGAGGACGACTCAATCACCATTACCGACGACGAGGGCAACGAGTTTTCTGCTGGCGGTGGCACGGAGATTCCTGAATCTTGGCCAGACGATGTTCCATTGTTTCCCGACGGCGAACTAGTTCTCGCAACTTCCCAGTCGGAAGGGTCTGCCACGGCGCTGTGGGAGACAACGCTATCCGTAGATGACGCGGCTGCTGCCTACGACGCAGTCCTCATGTCAAGTGGATTCACGCTGGATCAGGACGCCAACATCAGTGGCACGATCGCACGCACCTACCAAGGTGAAGTGGACATCGCGAATGTCACAGTTGCGGACGTGGATGGAACAACCAACGTAAGCGTGGCTGTTGTACCTGCTTCCTAGCCTGGGGACGTAGGGACCCATCCGAAGCGACTCGGGCCAGCGCCCGGACGCGCGCTCGCGCCGCTAACCTTGTCCCCGCGCCCCGGTATCCCAACCGGTAGAGGAAGCGGTCTCAAACACCGTCCAGTGTGGGTTCGAATCCCACCCGGGGCACGAGCGAGTGAAGCCGAGCTTGCTCGAGTTTCCGAGCGAGTGGCACGGGTTGAGCGAAGCGATCACCCGGGGCACGAGCGAGTGAAGCCGAGCTTGCTCGAGTTTCCGAGCGAGTGGCACGGGTTGAGCGAAGCGATCACCCGGGGCACGAGCGAGTGGAACCGCTCAGCCTTCGACTCGCGCCTTATCCACCCCGCTGAGAACCCCGTTCACAAACGTGGGCGATTCATCCGTGGACAAAGATGTGGCCAATTCCACGGCCTCGGAGATCGCAACCGCGGTAGGGACGTCTTCGGCGAACAAGATCTCGTACGCACCAATCCGCAAGATCGCGCGATCAACTGCGGGCATACGTGCCACCGTCCAACCCTCGGCGGAAGCCTCGATCGCCGAATCGATGGCTGCCTGATTGGCCGCGATTCCCTCGACCAAGGCAACGGTGTGCGAGTTAAGCGGCGGATCTCCCGCGGCTTCGCGGCGGCGAATCGTGTCTGCTGTCACGCTTGCGAGCGGGACCGCCTTGGAGTCAGCCTCGAAGAGGATGTCGAGGGCACGCTTGCGTGCCTTACTGCGAGCGGACATTTAGTCGTTCACGCGACCGAGGTAGGACCCGTCGCGCGTATCGACCTTCACCTTCGTATCCGACTCGATGAACAACGGCACCTGGATCTCGGCGCCGGTTTCCAACGTTGCCGGTTTGGTGCCGCCTGTAGACCGGTCGCCTTGAAGGCCCGGCTCGGTGTAGGTGATCATCAATTCCACGGATGCTGGGAGCTCAACGATGATCGGTGAACCCTCGTGGAGCGAAACGTTGGCGTTGTTGTTCTCCAGGAGGTACTTCTCAGCATCTCCGACAACCGCACTGGGAACCGGCACCTGGTCGTAGGAACTGGTGTCCATGAAAACGAAATCGTCACCGTCGCGGTAGAGGTACTGCATCTCACGGCGATCCACCGTGGCGGTCTCGACCTTGACGCCAGCATTGAAAGTCTTGTCGACCACCTTGCCGGACAGAACGTTCTTGAGCTTGGTTCGCACGAACGCACCACCCTTGCCGGGCTTCACGTGCTGGAACTCAACCACGGCCCATAACTGGCCATCGAGGTTCAACACAAGTCCGTTCTTCAGATCGTTCGTGGTGGCCACTGCACTCCCCAAGCGTTGATTCGTCTGTCGATGATGCGAGATCTTCAGCTAGCCGACGACGATCAGGTCACGGGGCGCCTCGGTCAACACGCGTGTCTGGTCTCCCACGACGATCGTGTCCTCGATGCGCACCCCGCCACGCCCAGGAAGGTAGATCCCGGGCTCGATGGTTATCGGCGAGCCGGCGCTGATGCTATCGGCGCTGCTGTGGGTGAGCATCGGAGGCTCGTGGATCTGCAGACCCACTCCGTGCCCTGTGCCGTGCGTGAACGCATCGCCAAAACCCGCTGACGCGATAACCGACCTGGCTGCGTTGTCCACGTCGCGCGCGGTTACCCCGGGTGCAGCTGCCCGAATTCCCGCCTGCTGCGCTCGCAGGACAACATCGTGGATCTCTTGCTGCCATGGCAGCGGCTCAGCACCCACCACGAAGGTCCGGGTCATATCAGCGTGGTAGCCATCGACCAGTGCCCCGCAGTCGATGACCAACAGGTCTCCTGCCTGCAGCGCGCGCGTGGTGGGCTGGTGATGCGGAACGGCCGAATGCGGACCAGCAGCAACGATCGTGCGGAAAGCTCGATCATCCGCACCACCATTTGCGAAAAGGCTCTCGAGCCGGCGAGCGAGCTGTATCTCGCTGTCTCCGATTGAAATCACCGTGGCCAACGCCTCGAGCGCGTGTGCGGTGATCGCGCACGCTTCAGCCAGCACCGCTAGCTCCTGCGGGTCCTTGACCGATCGCAGATCCCGCAGGGAAGGTCCCACCAGTCCTATGTCGATGCCTTCGTGCCGCAAGCGATCCACATCGCCCACCGGCATCGACGGATCGACATTGATCGAGGCGAGACGCATCGCGAGCACCACGGAAATCGCATCGCGATCGATGACGATCGAAGCGTCCTGAGTTTCTGAACGGGCTTGGTCCTTATACCGACCGTCCGTGATCAACGTCGAAATCGGACCGTTCATCAGCAACGTCGCGTTGCTGCCGGAGAATCCCGTGAGGTACCTGATTGTGGGCAGATCGCGTGTGAGGAAGGCTTCGTCGCCCAACAGTTCCCTAGAACGCTCGCGGCGCCCGGCATATGCGCTCACGCTTGCCCACTCACGACTGCGACAGAATCCCCGCCAACGCCCGCAAGGCCAACCGGTAGGAGTCAGCGCCGAATCCGGAAATGCTGCCGGTGGCCACCCCTGACACCACCGAGGTGTGCCGGAACTCTTCGCGGGACAGCGGGTTGCTCAAGTGAACTTCGATGAGCGGTGCGGTGAGCATCGCACAGGCATCTCGAATGGCGTAGGAGTAGTGAGTGAACGCGGCCGGATTGAGCAGCACGGGGATTGATTCATCTGCAGCCTGGTGCAGCCATTCGATCAACTCGGATTCATCGTTGGTTTGTCGAACCTCGGCCTGCAAACCCAGCCCTGCTGCCTCGTCAACGATGCTGGAGGCCAAATCTTCGTAACTCATCGAGCCGTAAACATCGGGCTCACGGGTTCCGAGCCGATTCAAGTTGGGGCCGTTGAGCACCCACACCCGGGTCGAGGTCATGCTCGTGAGCCTACGCGCTGATGGCTTCGTATGCGGCCTGCAATAGCGCCGGGTCCGGGCCTTCCCACATCCCTGCAGCACAACGAACCGCAGCAAGCTACCGCGGGCCTTCTTGTCGATCTGCATCGCTGGCAGCAAGCGCTCCCAGCGGCCCCCTGCGTAGGTGGTGGGCAGACCGACTTTCCTGAGGACCTCCCGGTGGCGATCGACGTCGTCGTCGGTGAGTTTCCCGCCCATACGCGCGAGTTCGGCTACGTAGACCATGCCCACGCTGATCGCGGCGCCGTGGCGCCATTCATAGTTCTCGACCCGCTCGATGGCATGGCCGAGAGTGTGGCCGTAGTTCAACGCGGCCCGACCGATCGCGCCTCCGGGCCCCGTCTCCTTGAAGTCTGATGCAACGACGTCGGCCTTCACTTGCACGGCCCGCCGAATCAAATCAGGCAGCAACTCACCGGACGGATCCGTCGCCGCGTCCGTGCGCTCCTCGACGTCGGTCAAAATGCTCGCGTCGTGCGTGAATCCCACTTTCACGACTTCCGCGAAACCTGCGAGCAGATCGTTCCTCGGAAGGGTCTCGAGAGCATTGACATCACACAGCACGCCGCTGGGACTGTGGAATGAGCCGACCAAGTTCTTGCCTGCTTGGGTATTGATACCCGTCTTGCCCCCCACCGCCGCATCGACCATCGACAACAGCGTGGTGGGTATCTGCACCACTCGGATACCGCGTAGCCAGGTAGCCGCTGCGAAACCCGCAAGATCGGTGGTGGCTCCCCCACCGAGCCCCACAACAACATCAGTGCGAGTGAATCCACTCGACCCGAGCGCGTTCCATACGAAAGCGGCAACCTCAGCGGTCTTGGCATCTTCGCCCGCGGGCACTTCAATCATCACCACGGTGAAACCAGCATCGGCCAAGTCGTCACGAATCGCTTCGGCGGATGCAGACAAGGTGGCGGTGTGCACGAGAGCGACTTTTTCGGCACCCTCGCACAAAGCCGGTATCTCACCTAACAATCCCCGACCGATGATCACCGGGTACTCGTGCTCGGCGCGCACCGGGATCGTGATGAGATCGCCAGGCCCCGTCGACATCACGACTCCCTCTCCTTGACGGCGAGCAGGTCAACAACGTCAACGACCACGTCCTTGATGCCACGTTCGCTTGTGTCGATCACATCGCTCGCGACCTCCGCATACAGCGGTGATCGTTGCTCGAGCATCGTCAGCATCGTCCCGCGAACGTTACCGAGTAACAGTGGCCGCGCGGAGTTCATGCCGACCCTTTGCGTGGCGTGCGACAGGTCCACCTGCAACCAGACAACGCGTTGTCCGCTCAATGCCTCCCGAGTGCTTTCATCGAGGATCGCTCCCCCACCGAGGGACAGAACACCGGTGAATTCATCCAATGCCCGCGCTATCTCTTCGCGCTCGAGGCGACGAAACTCCGCTTCGCCATCGGAGATGAAGATGTCCGACACCGGTTTGCCTGCTCGCTTCTCCACCAGGGCGTCGCTATCGGCGAACGACACACCCAAGCGTTCGGCCACTCGCCTCCCGACAGTGGACTTGCCAGCACCCGGAGCACCGATGATCACCGCGCGCGGAGCCATCAGCGAATGGCCAGATTGTCGAGGTACCCGCGGATGTTGCGCTGCACCTCGGCCAGGCTGTCGCCCCCGAACTTCTCGGTTATCGCATCAGCCAAGGTCAGCATCACCATCGCTTCCGCGACTACACCCGCTGCGGGGACGGCACACACGTCGGAGCGTTGGTTGATCGCCTGTGCCGCTTCTCCCGTGGACACATCGACGGTTGCCAGCGCGCGCGGGATCGTGGAGATCGGCT
Source organism: Actinomycetota bacterium (assembly GCA_027729865.1). Taxonomy (GTDB): domain Bacteria; phylum Actinomycetota; class Actinomycetes; order S36-B12; family S36-B12; genus S36-B12. Next base: position 87 of record JAQCBM010000086.1, on the reverse strand, counting down.
TCATCGCTGCACTCACGCGCAGCGTCTCCCCGGTGGTCATACCCCCTTCGGTTCCACCTGATCGGCCCGAGGTACGCGTCAGCCAAC
>JAQCBM010000085.1 GCA_027729865.1 Actinomycetota bacterium | reverse complement strand
CGGTTCCTCACGCGCCTGGACACCGTGGACCGAGGCGCGATGGCTGCCCACTACGGATCAACGTCGTTGGTGACGTTCACCGCAGCCTTGGTTTTCTTGGATGCGCTGCAAGTTCAATACGAAGGTTTCGTGGCGACCTTGCTCGCGATCATGGAGATTCCCGGCATCCTCGTTGGTCTGCTGTTGGCGGGGTCAGCGTCGCGGCACGCGGGCTCGTGGGGCGAATCGGTTCGCGAGATCGTGACGGGTCGATCGATCATGCTGCTCGCCGGTGGGTTGGTGATCGGATTCATCACCGGACCCGAAGGCTTCGCGCGCGTGGAGCCGTTCTTTGGCGCTCCCTTCACCGGCATCCTCGCGTTGTTCCTGTTGGAGATGGGTGTGCTCGCCGGCAGGCGATTGGGCGATGTTCGACGCGCTGGAATCGGACTGGTTATCTTCGCGCTCGCGTTCCCAGTGGTGGCGGGTGTCCTCGGTATCGCTGGTGGGACCGTCGTGGGTTTGAGCGCCGGTGGTGCGATGGCACTCGGCGTGCTGTCGGCCAGTGCGTCGTACATCGCTGCGCCCGCTGCGGTACGGCTGGCGTTGCCGCAGGCGAATCCGGGGATCACCTTGACCGCCAGCCTGGGAATCACATTTCCCTTCAATTTGGTGATCGGTATTCCGCTGTACTGGTTGATCGCCCAACAGATGTCGACGATGCTCGGCTGATGGAATAAGGAGCGGAGTATGGAAGCGCCTGACGAAGCAATCGCGCATCGCGGCTCGGTTGTATGCGTAACGATCGTGGCTGAGTCGATTCTGGAGGCTCGCTTGATCGATGACCTCCGGGCTGCGGGTGCGCTGGGTTGGACCATCACCTCCGCTCACGGCGAAGGCCCACGGGGCCGCCGGGTCAGCGATTTCGAAGGCGGGAATGTCCGGGTAGAGACCCTCGTCGCGGAGGACGTCGCCGAACGGATCTGGAGCCGGCTCGCCGAGGCCTATTTCCCTAACTACGCCATCACTGCGTGGACGTACAACGTGCAAGTAGCACGCCCGGGTCGCTATCGCGGCGCTGGTGCGGCGGGCGAAACAGCCCGGTAGCGTTACGCGTCTGACGATCCGAAGACGTCAGGCAAGGAAAGTAGAGGCGAGCATGAGTGATCTCATCGACACGACTGAGATGTACCTGCGCACGATCTACGAACTGCGCGAAGAGGGCATCACGCCGCTCCGTGCCCGCATCGCCGAGCGCCTTGGACAAAGCGGCCCCACGGTTTCGCAAACCGTCGCACGGATGGAGCGCGACGGTTTGGTGTACGTGGATGAGGACCGCCACCTGGAGCTGACCCATCGCGGTGAGCAGGAAGCCGTCCGCGTGATGCGCAAACACCGGCTCGCCGAATGCATGCTCGTGGAAGTTCTCAAGTTGCCATGGGAGGACGTCCACGCCGAGGCATGCCGTTGGGAGCACGTGATGAGCGATGTGGTCGAGCGCAAGATCCTCGAGTTGCTCGACCACCCGACGGTGAGTCCCTACGGCAATCCCATCCCCGGATTGCATGAGCTGGATCCGCAGGCGAGTGAAATCGAGGTCGGCCTTGATGGTCTAGAGCCGCTTCCCAAGGCACTTTCGCCCGAGCCGACCCGCGTCCGTGTGCGCCGCTTGGCGGAAACAATCCAAACCGACGAACAAGTGATGGCGCGGTTGCGGCGCGTGGGTGCAACACCAGGTGCTGATGTGAAGGCGTACCGAACAGGCGAAGGCGTGATGATCGGCAGCGGCGGGGAGTACGCCGAACTGTCCAGTGAAGAAGCCCGACACATCTTGATCGAGGCGCGTGGCTGACGATGAGCACGCCACCGCAAAGTTGGTCCCTGTCAGGTCGCACGGCATTGGTGACCGGGGGTGGGACCGGTATCGGTCGGGCCTGTGCGCTACTCCTGGCAGAGCGCGGCGCGAAGGTCTACGTCCTAGGTCGCACAGCCGAGACTCTCGAAGGAACCAAGGAACTCGCGCCTGCGGGATCGGTGGAGATGATCGTTGCCGATGTCCGCGAAGCCGAGCAGGTGGATGAAGCACTCACTCGAATACTCGGCCAGGGTGCACTCGACATCTTGGTGAACAACGCAGGAGGTCAGTTCATCTCTGCCGCTGAGCAGATAAGTCCCAAAGGGTTTCGTGCCGTCATGCGGTTGAACCTCGATGCAACCTGGTACCTGACCACCCAAGTCGCCGCGCTCTCGATGCTTCCGCAGGGTTACGGCAAGGTCGTGTGCATCACGATGACGCCGAGCAGAGGCATGCCCGGCATGACGCACTCGAGTGCTTCGCGAGCTGCCGTGGAATCGCTGGTGCGAACGTGGGGTGCTGAGTGGGCATCTCGCGGTGTTCGCGCAGTTGCCGTGGCACCGGGGATCGTGCACACCGATGCCATGGAGCGCTACGGAATCGATCCGGCGCAGGTCGCCACCGTTGTTCCGGCCGGGCGTCTACAGACCCCCGAGGAAGTTGCCGAACTCGTGGCGTTCGTTGCCTCACCTGCGGGCGACTACATCACCGGAACCACGTTGGTTGCCGATGGCGGCCTGAACGTCTCGGCTCCATCGCCGTTACAGGCGTAAGCGACTAGCTAGACGCCGACGAAACTCGCCGCGCGGGTGAAGTCCGGGCGCAGCGGCATCCCCGACTTGCCACCGGGACCGAGTTTCACACCCAGGGTTTGGTGCAACTGGATGGTGTCGATGTCGAATCCCAGACGTGATGCCGCCATGTACAACCGCCACACACGTGCGGTGCCCAGACCGGCTTCGGCAACGGCCTCGTCCCAGTGGTCCTCGAGGTTCTCGCACCAGTGCTTGAGCGTGAGCGCGTAGTGTTCGCGCAGGTTCTCCTCGTGACGAATCTCGAAGCCCGCTGAGTTCATCGCGCTCATGATGTGGCCCGGTCCGGACAACTCCCCGTCGGGGAACACGTATCGGTTGATGAAGCTCGTGCGGTAGTGCGTGGGCTCGGCATCGTTGGGCCGCGTGATCGTGTGGTTGAGCATCCGACCCTCCTCGCGGAGTTTTCCGTAGAGGAATGTGAAGTACGACGGATAGTTCGCCCGACCGATGTGTTCGGTCAGGCCGATCGAGGACACCGCATCGAACTGTGTTTCGGGGACATCGCGGTAGTCACTGAAGCGGATCTGGGCCTGTCCCTCGAGCCCGGCGTCGGCGATCGCCTGTTGGCCCCACTCGGCCTGCTGCTGAGACAACGTGACACCGATCGCGGTAACGCCGTAGTTCTTGACCGCGTGCAGCACCATGCCACCCCAACCACAGCCCACGTCTAGAAGGCGCATGCCCGGTTGCAGTCCGAGTTTGCGGCACACGAGGTCGAACTTTTCTTCCTGTGCGATCTCCAATGACGCGTCCGCGGTGGGGAATACCGCGCAGGTGTAGGCCATCGAGGGTCCGAGCACCCAGCGGTAAAAGCGGTTGCTGACGTCGTAGTGGTGATGAATGGCATCGGCATCCCGGCTCTTGGAATGACGACGTCCACTCAACTTGCGTTCCTGCGGAGGCGGTGTGGGGCGCTTGAGTGCATGCGGACCGAAAGCCTTGGCGAGTTCGAGCTTGTCGCGCCATGTCAGGTGGGAGGTATCGAGCGGATACATGCGGCTAAGCGCCGTGTAGGCGTCGCCGATGATCTCGAGATCGCCACTGACGTAGGCCCGGGCGAGGCCGAGCTGAGAGGGAGCACCCGCGAGGAACTGAACGGCGCGCGGGCTACGGATCTCCAATATGACGTCGTTGTCCTGCGGTCCGGCAGTAGAGCCGTCGTAGGCACGAAAACTCACCCGGCGATCGGGGGTGATGATCTTGGAGAATGCGTCTGCGAGTTTCATCGCCTTTCCACCACTTTCTCGTACAGACCCAACAATCGGCCGTTGGGGTCGTATTCCTTTTTGAGCCGCTCATATTCATTGCCGCCGTAGATCGACCAGAACGAGTCGCGGTCGTAGAACGCCGTCGAGTACAGAGACTTGCGTCCGTCGAGTTCGGACACGACTTCCTCAATGCGCCGGTTCACGCGACCTTCATCCGGATCTACGCCGTCGGGCAGCGGGACCGTCGACCAAAAACCCACGTTCACGTACAGCGTCTGCGCATCGAACTCGTACAGCGGCCAGCGCGCGTTCGGATCACGCTGCTTGAGCGGACACACCCAGATCGGTTCGATTCCTACTTCCTTGTGGAAGAAGTCCAAGAACTCCGCCAGCCGATCCGCGGGAACCTCGATGTCTTGAACCACTTGCTCGCGTGCTGGGCGTTTGCGCAGTGAATCGGTGCGCGCGGCGATGTTGTATTTGCGATCAACGGCGATGAGCTTCCAGTAGAAGTCACTTCGCAGTTTGGACTTCGGCCACCACTTACGGATCGCGGGCTTTTGCGTTCCGAAGGCGCGCGAGCACCAGAACCAGTCGGTGTCCCAGCGCCACAGATAGTCGTGAATGGTCAGGACGTCCTCGGTCTTGCTTTGGATGGACCGGTAGTAGATGTTCATGCCGGTGTAGTCGCTCAGTGTTAGACCTTCCGGCAATCGCCCGACCATCTCACCGAGCGTTAGGTACTGCTCGCTGGGGGAGAACACAGTCCCATCAAGGAAGTCCACGCGGTGACCGTCGTATTCGTGCGACGCGGAGACCTCCGTGAGCACCCGGGTCATCTCCTCGGCGGTGTCGAAGCGCAGGTGGCGAAGGTGCACGAACGGCTTAGTCGGTTCGAGCTCGATCTTCAAACGGAGCGCGTAACCCAAGGAGCCGTAGGAGTTCGCGAAGCCGAAGAACAGATCGCGATGAGGGTCATCTTCGGCAGGCGAGACGGTCAGGACTTCACCATCACCGGTGAGGATGTCCATCTCGATCACCGACTCGTGCGGCAGCCCGAGCCGGAAACTTGCGCTCTCGATACCGAGCCCGGTCACAGCGCCGCCTAACGTGATGGTCTTCAGTTGCGGCACGCACATCGGCATCAGGCCGTAGGGCAGGGTGGCCTGGACGAGGTGCTCGTACGTGGTCATGCCTAAGACTTCGGCGGTCTGCGTGAGTGGATCCACGTGCAGCACACCGTCGAAAGCCGTGACGTCGAGCCGATCCACTGGTGAATCAGCGCGGGGGCGGAACAGATTCGAGGTCTTCTTAGCCAGGCGCAGCGGCTTGTCGCCGGGCAGCGCAGCTAGTTGCCGGCGCAGATCGGCCACGTATCCGTCATAGCGGGTACGCCAATCGGTGGCCGCCGTGCTGACCGAGTCCACACTCACGAGCGATAACCGTAACGGTCTCCGTGGGCCGAAAGTGAACCGATCACCCAGAATGGTCGTCATGGAACAGGCCGAGGTCATGACCGAAGCGCCCGTGGAACGCCGAACCCGCCGCTGGATCCCCTGGGTAATCGGTGGCGGGGTGTTCGCGCTCACGCTGCTCATCGGTGGAGTGCTCGTAGCCGACTGGGCCTGGCGGAACGCCGAGATGCAAGCCCTCCTCGAACGGGTCGAGGCCTCCGAGGCGGTTATGGGGGAACTGCAGGACGCTGCTACTGAGGCCTTCGAAGAGCACAGCGAGGGAGGGGACAGAGCAAAGCTCGACTCCGAACTCAAGCAACTCGCTGCGGCTGCCGAGATCGAGATCGCGGCAGCCGGTCTGGAGGTGGCGGCGCTACCGATCGCGGTCTGGCACGTGGACATCGAGCGTGCCCGCGACGCCTATCTCCTGCACAACCAGTCCTGGGTGGAGTACATGGACCGTTCGAGTACTTCCTCCGCGGAATTCATGGCTCCCCAGCCGCTGGTGAATGAGACCTTCATCGCCGCCGAGCCATTCTTCGTTAAAGCGATACCCGCTCCCGACGTGCGCGACTTCGCGGCCCGGGTTGCTGCGATCTTCGCGATGCCCGAGGAGATTTCTGCTGACCAGGTCTAGGTCAGCACTTCCACTTTTCGTTCATCCGCGGGTTGCTCGGCTCGAGACAGCGCGCTCGGCCACCAGACCTTGCGTCCGATCGTGTACGCAAGAGCCGGCACGAGGGTGGTGCGCACGATGAACGCGTCGATCAGCACGCCGAGCGCCACCGCGAAGCCGACCTGACGCAGCGCAACGAGCGGCAGCACGCCCAGCACGAGGAAGGTCGCAGCAAGCACGATGCCTGCACTGGTGATCACACCACCTGTCACGGTCAAACCGCGCAGGATGCCCGGCCTGGTGCCGATGGTCTTGCTCTCCTCGCGCACACGCGTCATCAAGAAGATGTTGTAGTCCACGCCCAGCGCAACAAGGAAGACAAATGCGAACAGCGGGAACGACGCATCGGCTCCGGGGAAGTCGAAAATGTAGTTGAACGCGATCGCGCACGCACCCAACGTTGCGAAGAAGGACAAGATCACCGTGCCGATCAGAATCAGTGGTGCCACCAAGGATCGCAGCAGGATGATCAAGATGATCGAGATCACGAGCAACACCAGCGGGATGATCACATTGCGATCGCGCAGGTTGGCTGCGTTGATATCGAAACTCACCGCAGTAGGTCCACCGACCAGCGCATCTGCCCCCGGCACACCCACGAGCTCGGAACGCAGATCTCCGATCACTGCCTCTGCTGCCTCAGAGTCCGGAGGATCAGACAGCGTTGCGAGCAACAGCACGCGGCCGTCCACCACCTTGGGCTCACCCATCTGGGCACCCTCCACACCTGGAGGAACGTCGTTGTACCAACGCACGGCGGCAACACCTGGCGTGGCGGAGACGGTGTCGATCACCTCCACCACCGATGATTCGTTGGTGGTGATGAACGTTTCGCTACCCAAACCGGCGTCGAAGTTCTCGACCAGGATCTCCTGACCGATCACCGAGTCCACTTCTGATGCGTTGACGAAGGACTCTGACGTTGCAACGCCGTCGGCCTTCAGCGTGGTGCTGAAGCCGGCGAGGATCAACAGTGCGAGGGCAGTAGCGATCCAGGTGAACTTCGGGCGCCTGCCCACGCCGCGGGCGATCTTCGCCCACACGCCGGACATCTTCAGGTCCTCTTCACCGAAGCGCGGCACTCGTGGCCAGAACGCCCAGCTCCCCGAGGGGAAGCGCTCGCGGGTGAACGGCCCCTTGCCCTTGATGCGCGCGATGCCGAAGACGATCCAGCCGAGGATCGTCAGCGCAGCTAGCACGCCACCGGTGCCCACGAACGGCAGCAGCGGAATGTCGACCACGAAACTGATCGCCAGACCGATGATCGTCGGCACCAGGAACGCCAGGATCGGCAGCACGATGCTCGGGATCGCCAGCAGTGCCGGGAGAAACGTAAGCATCACGATCACCGCGGCAACAACACCGATCGCCGAGACCGGTCCGGTGGACTTGTTGGAGTTCAACTCACTCAGTAGCAGGCACATCAGGCCGATTGACGTTGTGGCGCCTGAAGCCACGATCGGTTCGACCGTTCCGCGAATCGCGCGTCGGATCGCGTCGATGTGTTCGCGGTGATGGTGCAGTTCCTCGCGATATCTACTCACCAACAACAGTGAGTAGTCCGTGCCGGCACCGAAGACCAACACCGTCAAGATGCCCTGGCTTTGTCCGTTCAGGACTAGAACGTCGTTGTCCGCGAGGACATAGACCAGCGCACTCGCTGTGGAGAGCGCGATACCGGCAGCGATGAGCGGGATCAACCACAGGAAGGGACTGCGGTAAACGAAGATCAAGATCACAGCGACCACGAGTGCGGTCGCGATCAGCAACGTGGTGTCGATCGCGCCGAAGACCTTGATCAGATCGGCGAGGAAACCGCCCGGTC
>JAQCBM010000084.1 GCA_027729865.1 Actinomycetota bacterium | reverse complement strand
CACGCCACGTGGGGATGTACATCGGGAACGGCAAGATGGTGCACGCTGCCAATCCACGAACCGGTGTGGTCGTGTCCAACATCTTGGGTCCCTGGTATTCCTCCCGCTTCAGCGGAATCGGGCGAGTAGTCGGTTAGAACCGACCACCCGCCCGACCGCTGTGAAGCGTGAGTTGAGCGTTGCCGTTAGGCGTAAATGCCCTCGATTTGCGCTTCGTAGTCCTTCATCACCACGTTGCGCTTGAGCTTCATCGACGGTGTTAACTGTCCGCCTTCTTCAGTCCACTCATCGGCGACGATGACGAACTTCTTGATGGCCTCGGCGTTGGACACCGCCTTGTTCGCTTCGTCGACGGCACCTTGAACCTGCGCGAGGACGTCCGGATCATCAACCACATCCGCGACGGTCATGGACTCGTCCTTGCCTTCAACCTTCAGCCACATCGGCAACGCTTCGGGGTCGAGCGTGACCACGGCTGCAACGAAGGGCTTTTGATCACCCACCACGATGCACTGACCGACCAAGGCGTGGCTCCGCAGGCGATCTTCGAGAACCGCGGGGGCGACGTTCTTGCCGCCGGCCGTCACGATGAGTTCCTTCTTGCGGCCAGTGATACGAACGAAACCGCGGTCGTCGATCTCACCGATGTCGCCCGAGTGGAACCAACCATCCGGCTCGATGGCCTCGGCGGTGGCCGTCGGGTTGTTCCAGTAGCCGACGAAGATCTGATCGCCAGCCAGCATGAGTTCACCGTCGTCGGCGACCCTCACACTGGCGCCCGGGAACGGCTGACCCACGGCTCCGACCTCGATGGCGTCCGGGCGACTGACCGTGGTGGCTGCTGAGGTCTCGGTTAAGCCGTAGCCCTCGAGAACGGTCACACCGATACCGCGGAAGAAGTGGCCGAGGCGTGCGCCCAGCGGCGCGCCGCCGGAAACCGCCCACTGGACATTGCCGCCCATTGCCGCACGCAGCTTCTTGTAGACGAGCTTGTCGAACAGGCCGTGCTTGAGTTTCAGGCCGAAGCTCGGGCCACCTTCATCGAGCGACTCGCTGTACTCGATCGCGGTATGCGCCGCCTTGTCGAAGATGTTGCCCTTGCCCTCTGCGGCGGCCTTCTGCTGCGCGGAGTTGTAGATCTTCTCGAATACGCGGGGAACCGCCAGCAGGAACGTCGGCTGGAAGCTCTGCAGGAGGGGTAGGAGTTGCTTGATGTCCGGAGCGTGGCCCAGGCGGGCCTTGGCGCGCACCGCGCCCAACTGGATCAGTCGCCCGAAAACGTGAGCCACTGGCAAGAACAGCAAGGTGGAGGAACCGGGGGCGCGGAAGACGTCGTCCAGAGCTGCAATGACGTTGTCTACCTCGAACATCAAGTTCTTGTGGGTGAGCATGCAGCCCTTGGGGCGGCCGGTGGTCCCGGAGGTGTAGATGATCGTCGCGAGGGTGTCGGGCTGGACCGTGGCGCGGCGCGCCTCCAGTTCCTCGTCCGATACCCCTACGCCGGCAGCCTTGAGGGTCTCAAGGTCGTCGTTGTCGAAAACCCACACGCGAGTGACGTCGGGGAGATCGGCGGCAACCTGATCGAAGACCACCTTGTTCTTGTTGCTCTCCAAGAAAGTGGCAACCGAACCGGAGTCCGTGAGATTCCAGTGGACCTGCTCCGCTGAGGAGGTCTCGTAGATCGGAACCGAAATCGCGCCGGCGTACCAGATGGCGTAATCGACCAAGGTCCACTCGTAGCGGGTTCGGGACATGACGCCGATCCGCTGACCGGCCTCGACGCCGCTCGCGATGATGCCCTTGGCGATGGCCTTCACGTCCGCGAGGAACTGCCCGGCGGTCACGCCCACCCAGGCATCACCCCGCTGAAGCGAGAACACCACCTGGTTGGGGCTGGTGCGGTCGTTCTCGACGATGTGGTCGGTCAGGTTTCCCGTGGTCGGGGCCGACACCATGGCCGGGACGCTGAACTCCTTAAGCACGCGCTTGCTCCCTCGATCGAAGCCGCCTCGGCGGCGTGAGTTGGTTCACAGCACCGTACGCGATCGAAGCCTCCCTGGCGAGAGGAAGTCGCGTATTCCCGACTTCTGCACGAGGGAATCGGGCGTGGCACCCTTAGGCCATGGCTCATGGGCAGATAGGTGCGGCCGGGCAGCCGAGCATCGACGTGGTCGATGAGTCCTTCATCCGGGTTCGCCGGGAGATGGTCGCCGCGGTCGTGGCCGAGCGCTGGCCGAGCTGGTGGTCGAACGTTTCCCTTGAGGTGTACATGGATCGAGGAGCCCAGGGGATGCGGTGGACGGTGACCGGGGAGATGGTCGGATCGGCGGAGATCTGGTTGGAAGAGCAACCACCCGGGGTGGTGGTCCACTACTACCTTCGCGCCGAGCCGACCGTGCCCGGGACAACGACCACCATTCGCCCCGTGACGAATAACCGGCGTGCGCGCTCGCAGATCGACGCCATGCGGCGCCGGCACGTGCTCGCCTGGAAGCAGATCGTCTGGGCGCTGAAGGATGAACTCGAGGCCGATGCGCGTTCATATCGTTAGTGACGTTCACGGAGCCGGGCACGCGCTTGGCTCGGCAGCTGAAGGCAGCGACGTTTTCGTGTGTCTTGGCGACTTGATCTTGTTCTTGGATTACGACGATCCGGAGCACGGCATCTACGCGGATCTCTTCGGCGCCGACCACGCTCGCGCGTACATAGCTGCCCGGACAGCCAATCGATTCGACGATGCTCGTGCGTTGAGTGACGCTGCATGGGCGGGCATCGGCATAAGCGACCGAACTCAGCGGTGGACGATATTGGAATCGATGGTGCGTGTTCAGTACGAGGAACTCTTCGCAGCGATGCCATCACCGGCGTTCATGACATTCGGGAACGTGGATATTCCAGCGCTGTGGCCGAATTACGTGCGCGAAGGTCATCGGATAGTCGATGGCGAGGTCGTTGAGGTCGAGGGTCAGCGCTGGGGTTTTGTTGGTGGGGGACTGGTCAGTCCGATGCGGACTCCTTATGAGATCGATCCGCAGGAGTACGCAGTCTGCGTCGATGCGCTCGGTCCGGTGGACGTTCTGTTCACCCATATTCCACCGCTTCACCCGCTATTGAATTACGACGTTGTGGCGCGGCGATTCGAGATCGGTTCGCAGGCGCTCACGGAATACGTCGAAAAGTTTCAGCCCCGCTATCACTTCTTCGGCCATGTTCACCAGCCGTTAGCGGCACGTATGCGGATCGGCCGGACCGAGTGTGTGAACGTTGGCCACTTCCACGGACGCGAGAAACCCTTCGTCATCGATCTGTGATCGGCTCTGGGCCTTTCGGCCACCATTGCCGCACGGGTAGCCTCCGCTTATGGCCGACCAAACCGAATCCAGCATCGACATCAACGCCAGCCCCGCGCAGATCATGTCGGTGATCGCCGATCTCGCTGCCTACCCTCAGTGGAGCGATGGCATCACGTCTGTTGAGGTGCTTAGCGTCTACGAGGACGACGGCCGGCCAGCAGACGCGCGCTTCCAACTCGAATCTGGACCGATTCGTGACACCTACGAACTCGAATACGACTGGGATGGCGATTCGAAGGTGACGTGGACCCTCACGAAAGGTGACATGGTCACGGCGATGGACGGGATGTATCAACTCAGTGCCCACGGCGATTCGACCAATGTGCTTTACCGCCTCGCGGTCGATGTGAAGATCCCCATGCTCGGCATGATCAAGCGCAAAGCCGAGAAGGTCATCATCGACACCGCCCTGAAGGGATTGAAGGAGCGGGTGGAATCCGGTGCTGCTGGTTAGTTCCATCACGCCAAGTGGTCGAACGTGGGCGCTTGAGGCGGCAATTGCGAGCATTCCGAGCGCAACGGTCCTTGATAGTGCTGACGCCATCTCCAGCTCAACGGCTCTGCAAATCGCGGAAGCCTTCCAGGTGGCAGGCGCAACAACGGCGAGCCCTGATCTGGTGGCATCGATCGGATCCTTTGCTGCGGTCAGTTCTCTGACCTCGATGTTCACCCGAGCGCAGGCAGATGGGAAGGCGTGTGTTGCGTTGTTTCCTGAGTCGGTGGCGGCGGCAGTGTCCGATCTCCAATCACTCGCAACACTGTTCGATGTCTCCGGGATCGTCGCGCCGGACAGCGGTGGCATGACAGAAGTGCTTAACACCGCAATGGCCATCCAACGCGGTGAGATCGAATTGCTCTTGGTGTGCCCGCCCGAGGAGTCTGCCGTCGAGGCTGCGATGCGGGAGATCGCGGCCGCTACGGCGTGCGGCGTGCGAGTCAGAGGTCTTGCGGTGTGTCCGATGCCGCGTAAGTCCGATGGTTGGCCGAAGTTCATCCGTCAGGCGGCTCGCGATCTGGTCGATCGACTTGAGCAAGGTGTTCATCCCATTCCGGTTCAACGTGCGCGCGGAGGAATGGCACCGTCTTTCGGGGACGAAGGTTTCGAAGTGTGCACGCCGATGGTCAGCGAAGTGGCAGACGGACAGCGCGTGTGGAGCATCACGATTCCTGGGCTATCGCACTCGGATGTTGCGGTCGGCACATGGACCGCTGATCCTGCGTATCCGACCACGCATGTTGTCTTGAATGTCGCCGGATGCATTGCTCGTCGACGTGTCGATGCGACCTTGCGCCGCTGTGTGCCGATCGACGTAGTGGTGTCCGGCGATTCAATCGCCATCACCTTCGAACCCCAACCCGACCAGTGGCCGATTGATCTGCCGAGTTCCGGAGGAACAGGAGCAGGCGATGGATGAGGTAGAGCGTCCACCGTGGTGGTTGTCCGGCGATGACTCAGCGAATGAGAAACCTGCGTCAGATCCAGGCGAGGGGACATCGGAGCCGAATTGGATGTCACTCCTGGGATCACTTGGTTCCTTGGCCGGTGAGTGGTGGGCTGCCTCCGGGGCAGGCGACCATGGCAACCACGCCGCTCCCGCCGAACATCCCGAGTGCATCGTGTGCCGAGCGTTAGTGACCGTCTCTGCGCCAGATGAACAACCGAAGGTGCTACCGGCAGTTCGATGGTTGCCGATACGTCGCCTCTAGCGCGAGCCTTGAGCCGGAGCCTCTAGATTGCACCCGTGACGAACACGGTTCCCGACCGCGGTCTCGGGGGAGTGAGCATCGGTGTCGACATCGGCGGCACCAAGATCGCTGCCGGCGTGGTGGACGCTGAGGGTCGCATTCTTCGTACCGCGAGGCGGCCAACCCCGCGCCACGACGCATCCGCGGTCTTGACCGAGGTCGCATCGGTGGTGGATGAACTTCAATCGTCAGTAGACGGCAGCATCGCCGGCGTGGGAATCGGTGTTGCGGGTGGAGTCGATCAGGGCCGCTCCACGGTTTACTTCGCACCGAATTTGGCGTGGTCCCAAGTGCCCGTCCGCACGGTCGTGGAGGCGGCAACAGGGTTGCCCGTAGTGGTGGAGAACGACGGCGCCGCTGCAGCTTGGGCGGAGGCTCGCTTTGGTGCTGGTCGTGGCCGCTCGCATGTGGTGATGGTGACGGTGGGAACGGGGATCGGTGGCGGCATCGTGGTGGACGGACACGTGATGCGCGGAGCGCACGGCGTGGCCGCCGAGATCGGCCACCTCAACGCCGTGCCTGATGGTCGGCCCTGTGGTTGTGGGCGTAAAGGTTGCTGGGAGCAGTACGCGAGCGGGAATGCCCTGGTCCGAGAAGCACGCACGCTTGCGGCAGAACGCCGCCCCGAGGCCGGAACCTTGCTGTCCCTGGGAGATGGCACTCCCGAGGGCGTCGAGGGATCACACATAACGCGGGCGGCATCGCTCGGTGATCCGGTAGCAATCGCCGCTTTCGGAGTTGTAGGAACGTGGTTGGGTCGCGGACTAGCTGATCTCACCGCGATCGTCGATCCCGATGCGTTCGTGATCGGTGGAGGAGTGTCTGAGGCAGGGGATCTGCTCTTGGCAAGCGCGCAGCGAACGATGAGCGAGAAAGTCTTCGGCGGTACCAACCGTCCGCTACCTGAACTGCTGATTGCCCAACTGGGCAACGACGCCGGCATCGTTGGTGCTGCCGACCTTGTGCGTTTCTCTAACTAGACGACTGCGCCATCACGGACCCCCTAGACCACTGCGCCGTCACGGACCCCCTAGACCACTGCGCCGTCACCGTGATCTTCCCCCGGCGGAATGTGACGCTCCCGCCGGGCCACCAGCACTACGAAGCCGACGATCGTCGCGCCGATCCCGATACCACCGAGAAACCCGCTGATGCCGAATATGTAACCGAGGATCGCCAGCAGAGGGCCTGCAATGACCGCAATCCAAGCCGCGCGCGCGATGGCATCCGGTGGTGCCGTGATGGGAGGTGGCTCCGGAGGTACGAAACGGTCTTCAAGTTCTTCAGGCCGGTACTGCGGACCGTCACCAGCGTTCGGGTCTTTGCCCTGAGCGGCGTTCAGCGAGTCCTCGAAGCGCCGCCAGAACTCGTCATCGTCGTCGAAAGGCGGACGCCAATCGCGCGGGTTGTCGACCACGCTGCTCCCTTGAAGGTCACTTACAGACAGTCCCCTCACTCTAGGTGACGTTAACCCGCCATTCGGCGTTGCGTACTTCAGGTGATCCGTCACGCAGTTCGTTGATGGGAGTTGGATCGCGGCGTTGGTAATCATTTGCTGCAAGCAATCGAGAGATACTCGCAAGGGCTTGAGTCGAGTACTCCTGGCCGACCTGCCACGTCACAGGAGAATCGTGATCCACCACCGTGCTGGTGATAACCACTTCGTCACCTGAGCGCACGAACTCGAATATCCGGCCCTGTTGTGGCCAATCAATCAGGGAGGCCGTTGTCACCTCCCAAAACCAGTTGTGATCATCACCGTGACGAAGTGCGGCGTTCATGTGGATGTGCCCTGCTATCCACAACACCACATTCGGATAGCGGAGGAGTAACTGCACGACCTCGTCACCGAGGATCCGCCGTGAACCGTTTGTCGAGTAACTATTGGTCATGGTCGGAGATGGGTGGTGGGAGGCGATGACGACGATGCGGTTTCGCGATTGTTCGAGTTGTTCGGTCAACCAGGCGAACTGCGCTTCATCCAACGAGCCCTGCCAGCCTCCGAACGGGTTGACTGTGTCGAGAGAAACTATCCGTAGCTGGCCCACATCTTGGATCCAGTAGTTCTTAGAACGTCCCGCTGAAGTTGCGAAATCCCCGGGCTCCACGATTGCGCGGGTGGCGTCAGCGGGGATCTTTCGGCGCGGCGCATCAGAGTCGATGACGTAGTCCGCCGGTCCGTTCGGTGCCACAGCGGCGGCGATCTTTCGGGGATCGAATTCCTCCGATAGTCGCTCAATCACTTCATCGCCTAGCGCGTACTCGCGCAACTGTGTGTCGGCTGCGACCGTGCCCTGAAGGAGGGCATCGTGGTTTCCGTGCACGCTCAGGACAGGGTAGGCAGACCCGGGCGAAGTAATCGGTGACCGCGCTGCGTCGATCAGTCCAGGAATCCGTGGATAGCCGAAGAGCCGTGTTGGTCGATCCTCCTGGAACTCGCTGGGCGGGCCGTCCGGGTGCCAGTAGTACTCATCCCAGGTGTCGGAGGAACTGACCCCTACCCACGAACTCTTCGGGCCGCCACTACCGGGCTCGACCGTTCCACCTTCGATGAGGGTTCGGTACCAAGACAATTCGTTCGTTTGGGCGTTGTCAGTTATGTCTCCTGTCACCAAGAGCGCATCTATAGGGGCACCAGTGAGCGGGCCGTGATCGATGGCGTTGACGGTCTCCAGCATCGTGGCGGCTACCTGCACGGTGAGGATTTCCTGTGGTCGG
>JAQCBM010000083.1 GCA_027729865.1 Actinomycetota bacterium | reverse complement strand
ATCGTCGAAGACGTTCTGCTTCTTGTCGAGCATGCCGTCACGGTGCCACTGTTCGCCTTCATCGCCACCGCCGCGCAGACACGCAATGGCCCACACGCCGCCGGCCTTCACCCAGGCGAGGATCGCTGCCGAGAAGCCAGGTTGCATCGGAATGCCGAAGCCGCCGTAGCCGTAGAGCACCGTGGGGCGCGGGTGATCGGGATTCTCAGTGGGCGAGACGATGAACATGCGAACTGCTGTGCCGTCCTTGGATTGGTACGTCACCAGTTGAGAATGAACCTCCGGCACCTCGACCGAGCCGGGAGGTGTCGCGTACACGATCGATTCCTTGGTTCGAGCATCGAAGGAGTAGATCGTCGGCACGTGTGTGTGATCGGTGTAGGCGAACCACACCACAGGGCCACCCTCGGGGCGTTCGATCGGTCCGGCGATCGTGCCCGCGCCGGGAGCTTCGATGCTCTCGAGCACTGCGCCGTCGCTTGCCCGCCTGAGTGACATCGTCGCAACACCATGCGCGGTTGATGTAACGAGGAGAAGGTCCTCGTCAAGCTCAGGTCCATCGAGTACGGCTACCGATTCGAGTACCGCTTCCGGATCCTCCGGGATGAGGTCGGTCCACTCGCCAGCAGACCAGGCGCCCGGCTGTGCCACGGCCAGCCGGCCACGTGGTGCGTCGAGATCCGTGGACACGTACACGCGGCCGTCGCGCCCGAAGGTCAGCGAGGTCTGTGCGTCAACGTCAGCTTGAACCTGCTGGAAGGTGGGTTGCGTGGGCGAACTCGCGGTGAGGTCTGCAACCCAGAGGTCGTTGCGGGGTTCGGTGCCTTCCGACGCGGACACCTGCAGCCAACGGCCGTCGCGGGAGACTTCGACGCCGTAGTAGTTCGTCATGGTCATGCCGGCACCGAAGATGTTGACGTCGTCGTTGGTCGATGAGCCGACCGAGTGCAGGTAGACGCGACGATGGAAACCCTGCTCGGATTCTGGCAAGACCTCCGGTGGAAGTCGGCGCACGTAGTAGAAGGACTCACCGCCGGGAATCCACGCTACGGGCGAATAGCGGCACCGATCAATGGGACCGTCGATCACCTCACCGGAAGTCACATCCATCACGTAGAGAACTGACTCTTCGGTACCGCCTTCGGAGAGTTGGTAGGCGAGGCGTGCGCCTTCCTTTGATGGCTGCCATGCATCGAGCGTGGTGCTGCCCGACGGGTCCAGGGCCATCGGATCGATCAACACCCGCTCCGTACCGTCTGATTCGCGCACGAACAGCACTCCGAACTGCTGACCGGGTTCGCGACGGGTGAAGAAAACGCGGTCACCGCGATGGATGGGTAGTGAGATCGCTCCGGCTCCGAGCAGCGCGGCGACGTGGGTGACGAAGGTGTCCCGCAGCGCCCACTCGCTTCGCTCCTGGTCCAGTAAGTCAGCCTGCGCGGCTAGCCAGTCCTGTGTGCGCGGATCTTCGGCCGACTCCAGCCATCGATAGGGATCGGCCACGGGAACGCCGTGCATGTCTTCGACGATGTCTTCTTGGACTGCTTTCGGATAGGTGCGCGACATACGGCCACCTTAGGAGTCGGGTGCGCTCGGGGGGCAGTCGGTAATGCGTCGGTAATGTTGCGCGTATGAATCCCGTGCTCGCTCTTGGTCTCTTCGTTGGTATTCCGCTGGGGTTGGCGGCTGTCATAGCCCTAGCGGTGATGGTCCCTCGCCGTTACTCGGGTGCGGATGCAAGCGTGGGTGAGGCTGGTGGGCTGATCACGAGCTCGGCGGCTGTTCCGAATCCGGCGGCATTGCCCTCGGTGGAATCGGGCCGACGCGAGGTTACGGGCGGAGCGCACGGCACTTACGTCGGAGATGTCGCCGATTCGCTGAGTTCCGCGCAGCGCCAGGACGTCGAGCGCATCGTCCAACTAGCGCGTGACATTTGCGGCTACGAATTCGGCGTATTCGTTGGAGAACAGTCCGCTGGCCGCGAGTCAGCCGAGGCCATGCACGCCGGTATGCATGATCCGAACTCCGCGGTTCTAGTAGCGGTGGATGCGAAGGCACGCACGATGGACATCATTACCGGCTCACGCGTCCACCGGTCACTTGATGACCGCACCTGTGAGTTCGCGCTCCTGACCTTGCATTCCAGTCTTCAGGTGGGTGACCTGGTAGGAGGTGTTCGGGATGCGGTGATGTTGCTCGCCGAGCACTCACGCGCCCCGCGGACCTTGCACCTAGACGAGCCGGTCTAACTCGCGTCGCGTGCGCGTGCTCTACGAGCGCGCAATAGTCCGTCACGTCCTTCGGACACCAGGCGAGCAAGCGGTGGGGTGGGGTTGGTCGCCAAGAACGCATCGGCTCGCGTGATGGTTGCGTCGTTCACCGAGTAGGCCGGGAATAGGCCCATGGTGATGGACTGCGCGATCTCCATCGTGCGCTCTTCCCATACCGCGGGAAGAACCTCGAAGTACGCATCGATGAATGGGTCCGTCAGATCACAGTGATCGCGATCCATGAATCCAGCGATCGTGGCTTCGAGCATGGCGTTGGGTAGATCGGTGTTGTGGATGATCTGCTCCCACGCCTGCGCTTTGGCCTCTGTGGTGGGGATCGAGGCCTTGGCCATGGCGGCCTGACGACGTCCGGTCGCCGTGTCGTCTTGGGTTAGTTCGGAATCGATCGCCTCGGGTCCACGCACACCCGCAGTCACGAGTTGCTGCAGAAGGAACCAGCGCAAATCGGTATCCACCTCCAGGCCCGGCCACGTGGTCGATCCGTCAAGCAGTGACTCGATGACTTCGAGGTGCTCATTGGTGGTAGCGGCACCGGCGAACGAGCGAGTGAACGCAAGTTGTCGGTCGCTTCCGGCTTCAGCAGCCTGTGCCAACTCCAGTGTGCGGAAGGCGAAACGCACCAGGTACTCGGTGCGGTGGTCATCTGCCGCGAATTGGTCGATGGCCATGCGTGCCTGACGCAGTACTCCCTGAACAACGCCGATGTCGGTTTCCGCGGCAACGCCGGCGAGCACCAGATCCACGAAATCACCGGTGGAAACCTCTGCGTCGCGGGTCATGTCCCAGGCCGCTCCCCAGATGACTGCGCGCGCAAGGGAATCGTCGAGTGCGCCGAGGTGCTCGCGTGCGGTCTGCCAGGAGTGCTCGTCGAGGCGAACCTTGGCGAAGGTGAGGTCACCGTCGTTCACGAGGAGCAGATCGGCGCGCGGCTCACCTGCCAGTTCGGGAATGACCGTGGTGTTGCCCACAACATCCACCTCGCGGCGCTGCCGCAGGGTGAGTCGATCACCGGAGAGGTCGTACAAGCCCACACCAACGCGGTGCGAACGCAGCGTGGGTGCGATGCCTTCGGGAACAGTCGGTGGTTCTTGTTCGATGACAACCGAGGTGTAAGTGTTGTTGTCGCCGATCTCGATGGCAGGGCGCAGCAGGTTCACGCCGCTGGTCTGCAGCCATTCGGTGGTCCACTCCGACAGATCGCGTCCGCTCGTGGCCTCCAACTCGGTGAGCAGGTCGCGCAACTCGGTGTTGCCCCAGGCGTGCTTGGTGAAGTATTCGTGCAGACCGGCGAGGAACTCCGCTTCGCCGACCCATGCGACGAGTTGGCGCAGAGCCGAAGCGCCCTTCGCATACGTGATGCCGTCGAAATTCACGCGAACCGCGTCCAGGTCCACCATGTCCGCTGCGATCGGGTGTGTGGACGGGAGTTGGTCTTGGCGGTATGCCCACGCTTTGCGCAGATTCGCAAACGTTGTCCACGCTTCGGAGAAGCGTGTGGCGTGCACGTTCGCGTGGTGCGCAGCCCATTCAGCGAAGGATTCGTTCAACCACAGGTCGTCCCACCAGCGCATGGTCACCAAATCGCCGAACCACATGTGCGCCATCTCGTGCAAGATCGTGTTGGCGCGCTGCTCGTACGCGGCTTGGGTCACGCGAGACCGGAATACGTAATCCTCCAAGAACGTGACGCAACCGGCGTTCTCCATCGCGCCGGCATTGAACTCCGGCACGAAAAGTTGGTCGTACTTCGCGAAGGGGTAGGCAACCTTGAACTGCTCTTCGAAGAATGCGAAACCCTGCTTCGTCAACTCGAAGATGTCGTCGGCGTCTAGGTACTGGGCGAGTGACGCACGGCAGAAGATTCCGAGTGGATACGTTCCGTTCGGGCCCACGTATTCATCGCGCACTACGTGATAGGGACCGGCGACCAGTGCTGTGATGTACGTGGACATGCGGGGTGTCGGTTCGAATGACCAGGTGGCGGCGTTCTCGCCGGCGGGTTGTGGCTCGGGGCTGGGAGAGTTGCTCACCACCTGCCAGTGCGCCGGGGCGGTGACCGTCAACTGGAACGTCGCCTTCAGGTCGGGCTGTTCGAAGCACGCATACATACGCCGCGCATCGGCGGATTCGAACTGTGTGTAGAGGTATGTCTCGTTATCGACCGGATCGATGAAGCGGTGCAGTCCTTCGCCCGTATTCATGTAGCGGCAATGAGCCTCGATCGTGACGGTGTTGTCCTTGGCGAGCCCAGGTAAGTGGATGCGGCCGCCCTCGACCACTGTGCTGGGATCGAGTTCGGTGCCGTTCAGGGTCACCGACTGGACGCTCTCGGCGATCAGGTCGATCCAGGTGTCTGAGCCTGGTTCGGAGCAATCGAAGATGCACGTGGTGGTGCTGCGAAACGTGGGTCCGGTACCGGTCAGGTCCAGGTCCACGGCGTAGGAGTCGACGCTGATCGTGGAGCTTCGTGCCTGGGCCTCGGCGCGGGTGATGTTTTCGTTCTTCGCAGCGGTGGTCATGTGGCGATCCTTCCATCAACGTGCGCTCTGCGCCTCGTGCACTACGTTGACCGGCGTGAAAGCACGGTTCTGGTTCGACCCGATGTGCCCGTGGGCATGGATCACGTCCCGTTGGATGCACGAGGTCATGGGAATGCGAGACGTCCAGGTCACCTGGAAGGTGATGAGCCTGGCGATCTTGAACGAGGGCAATGAGATCCCGCCGCAGTACGCCGAGGCGATGGCCGCGGCCTGGGGTCCGGTGCGCGTATGTATCGCGGCCGAGCAGCAATTCGGAACCGAGCGCCCCGACATCGTCGGTGAGTTGTACACAGCCCTCGGCACCCGTCTTCACCTGCAAGGCCGTACGGACTATGCGAAGGTGATCGCCGAATCAGTGGCCGAGGTCGGTTTGCCTGCTTCGCTGGCAGAGGCTGCGAACGATCCATCCTTAGACGCAGCAGTGCGCGCAAGCCATGACGAGGGGGTTCGGCTCGTGGGTCCTGATGTGGGGACGCCAATCGTCGCTATCGCTGACCGCAACGGCGATGAGGTTGGTCTGTTCGGACCGATCATGACCCCGGCCCTGCTAGGCGAAGATGCGGCGCGGATGTGGGATGGATTCGTTCTGATGGCGCAAACTCCTGGTTTCTACGAGATCAAGCGGACTCGCGACGTCGAGCCCCAGTTCGACTAGTGGTGAGCGGATCCATGATCGATTCCCCTTGGCGCGGCTTCGCCAGCGATAACTACGCCGGCGCACACCCGCAGGTACTTCAAGCTCTGGCTGATGCGAATGTCGGTCACCAGTCGGCCTACGGCGACGACGTTGTGACCGCCCGTGCAGCAGACATGATCAAGGATTTGTTCGGCTCACAGGCCACGTTCTATCCGGTGTTCAACGGAACCGGGGCGAACGTGGTGGCGCTGCAGTCGGTTACTGATCGCTGGCAGTCGGTGATCGCGTCGGGAACGGCTCACATTCACGCCGACGAAGGTGGTGCGCCGGAGGTGATGGCGGGCATCAAGCTGTGGACCGTGCCCACAGCCGACGGGAAGTTGCGGCCCGAGGACGTGCAAAGCCAGTGCTTCGATATGGAGTTCGTGCACCGCTCGCAACCGGGCGCGGTGAGCATCACGCAGTCCAGCGAGATGGGGACGGTCTACGCGCCCGATGAGGTCGCAGCGATCGCCGAGGTTGCCCACCGCAACGGTTTGGCTCTGCACATGGACGGTGCTCGGTTGTCGAACGCGGCGGCGAGCCTGGGAGTGCCGGTGCGCGCATTCACGACCGACGCCGGCGTGGACCTGGTGTCCTTCGGTCTGACCAAGAACGGCGCGATGATCGCCGAGTCTGTGGTGGTTCTCAATCCGGAGCGCGTTCGGGGTATCGACTTCCTGCGCAAAACGTCCATGCAGTTGTCGAGCAAGATGCGATTCATGAGTGCGCAGTACGTGGCGCTGCTGACCGATGATCTTTGGCTGTCGAGTGCTGCGCACGCGAATGCAATGGCACGGCGGCTGGAGAGTGCAGTTCGGGACCTGCCGGGAGTCACGATCACCCAATCGGTGCAGGCGAATGCAGTCTTTGCGATCCTTCCTGCCGACGTGACCATCGCATTGCAAGAGCGCTTCCACTTCTACACCTGGAACCAGGAATCCGGCGAAGTGCGGTGGATGTGCGCCTGGGACACCACGCCCGAGGACGTCGATGCCTTCGCCGCGGCGATCGGGGAGGAACTGACCGGCCGTGCCTGAGGGCAACGTCATCCATAACCAGGCGCGTCGGTTGCGAAACCTGTTTCGCGGAAGTGTTGTTCAGGTAGATAGTCCGCAGGGCCGGTTTTCGGCGGATGCAAAGAAGATCAACGGCCGAGCTCTCGACAAGGTCGAGGCGCACGGCAAGCATCTTTTCCTCCGCTTCGAAGACTTGTGGGTGCACGTGCACCTCGGCCTGTTCGGCAAGTGGCGAATCGCGAAAGGGCAAGCCCCAAAGCCGTTCGGCCAGATTCGGATGCGCCTACGTAACGACGACGGTTACGCCGAACTGCGCGGCCCAACGGTGTGCGAACTACTCGACGAGGACGCCAAGAAGGCCGCCGTTGCTCGCATCGGTCCTGATCCGATTAGGAAGTCCGATCCGACGCCGGCGTGGAATCGAGTAGAACGCAGCAGCGCACCCATCGGGGCGCTTTTGATGGATCAGCGAGTGTTTGCCGGAGTGGGCAACATCTATCGCGCCGAAGTTCTGTTTCGCCACAACATCTCGCCGTATCGCCCCGGGAAGAAGATGAGTCGCGGTGAGTTCGACGCGATATGGGAAGACCTGGTCGTCTTGATGACCCAGGGCACCAAGCGCGGGCGCATCGACACGGTTCGTGCCGAGCATCTCCCGGAGATCATGGGACGCAGACCGCGCGAGGATCGACACGGCGGTGAGGTGTACGTGTACCGGCGGGCCGGCCAGGAGTGTCACCTGTGCGGCGATGAAGTGCAGATGGCCGAGATGGGTGCGCGCAAGCTGTACTGGTGCGGTACCTGTCAGCCGGAGTAGCGTTTGTGCCCGTTTTCCCGATGCGAGAGATGGGCTGCCAGAGAAGCTGGCGGTGCCCCCGCGGGTGCGACAATCGCCCTCGACGGTAACGACCATGCCCTAATCCGCGTGATAGGTTGTGAATCGGATAGATGAGTGAGGAGAAGTCGCGTGTCCCGTGCCTCGCGATCTGTCGCGGCAGTTGCATCTGCTGCAGGCCTGCTATTCCTTTCAGCGTGTGGAGCTGGGAGTGATTCCACGCAAAGCGGTACTGCAGCCGCGAACTTCTGCACTCCAGAAGGACTGATGGAATTGGTTCCGTCACTTCGCAACGCAGATGGCATCTTCGAGGTACCTGATCCGACCAAAGATCTTGATGCTTTCTATGACGCACATCAAGCGGTCACCCGCGCGATAGATACTGCTCTCGCTCGGGCATCTACTTCCCTGACCCCCTCCGAAGCGGCTGATCAGGTGCACGAATTGTTGACCTTTGGGCCTACCTGGCGAAGCGCTGAAGTTGGACTCGCTGCTCGAGGAGACAACATTGTCTTCGAGGAAAGGAATGAGACGCGACTCGCCTCATAC
>JAQCBM010000082.1 GCA_027729865.1 Actinomycetota bacterium | reverse complement strand
TCGAGCGCTTCGACCGCTTTGCGACGCCGGTTGCGGGTCGGGATCCCGGTGTACAGGAGTCCGTTAGCGACATTGTCGACCGCAGTTGCGCCCGGCAGCAGGAAGAACTGTTGGAACACGAACCCGATTCGGCGTGCCCGCACCGCAGACAGTCGCCGGTCGCTGAGTTTCGACACTTCGATCCCATCGATTCGCACGACACCCGACGTCGGGCGGTCGAGGGTGCCCATCACATGCAGCATCGTTGACTTGCCCGAACCGGAAGGCCCGACGATTGCGAGCAATTCGCCATGGTCAACCTGCAGCGACACCCCGTCGAGCGCGTACACGGGCGGGTGACCAGGGTACGACTTCGTAACGTCGATCAGCTCAAGCGCCGGTGCCGGCGAGTTGTCACTTGCAGCGCCGCTGGTGGCGGGTCTGGGTCGGCGGAGTTTCATGACGGCACCACCACCAGGTCGCCAGGGGCAAGTTCGCTGTCGATGACTTCTACAAGACCATCGTCGTAGGTGCCAACATCGATGCCGACGAGCCGGGTCGTTCCGTCCGGGTTCTGAACCTCGACAGCAAACCCTCCCTCGCGGAGGGTGACGAGTGCGCGAGTCGGGACGACAATCGCGTTATCGATCCGGCTCGACTCGGTCGTCACCGTGACCGTTCCGGAGACGAACTCGTCAGGCTCCGATGTCACCTCGAATACGACCTCGACCGTGGCGGCCCCGCCACCGGTACCTGCGGTGGTGGTATCGCCGATCTCTGCGACGACTGCGTTGAAGATCGTCTCGTCAACCTGTTTCACAGTGACGACATCGCCGACTGCGAACTCATCGACCTCGGCGACCGACACATCGGCGGTCAACGCCAGCGTCGGGGATGTGAGCGTCACAACGAGCGCCCCGCCAGCCAGTTGATCGCCGACCGCTGCGACCTGAGTGGCAACCTTGTACGGCTCGTCCTCGTCGATGACCACATAGTCCGATCGGTCAGGTGATGGGTTGGCGGGCAGGCCGACCGCCTCTTGCCAGCGGATGATCGCCGCCACGGTAGCGAGGTCGGCTTCGTCGTCGATCTCCATCTGCTCGTCCGGGTCATAGCCGAGGGAGCGCAGTACCGATTCCAGTTCTTCGATGTTGGCGCCTTCCATGGCGTCGAGCACCGCCTGTGTCTCGGGTGAGACATCAAGCACGGCAAGGGCGTCGACGCCGTCGGCGGTGTACAGCACTGTGCCGTGTTCGACGTTGGTTCCGGGTTCGGCAATCCAGGTGACTTCGCCGAGGGTGGCAGCGGTGTACTCCCAACCAATCACGTCGATCTGGACTGACGGTGTTTCGATCGTGAGCAGTTCCGCTCCATCCTTGACCGAGGCGCCGACGGTGGGGGCGGAGATCACAGTCGATACGCCGGCCAGGAGAACGACGTCGCTCTGGGCGACCGACCCGGTCTCGTCAACACCGAGGGCTTCTTGCCATGCCTCGACCATCGTTGCGGTTGCCGAGGTGAAGGTGTCGTCGATCCTGACGTCGCCGTCGGCGTTGAACCCGAGCGCCGCGAGATTTGTTTCGAGTTGCACGACGTCGTCGCCCTCGTCCCCGACCGACAAGTCACGCCAGATCGGCACCGCACCGATCAGAGCGACGACCGGGCGGTCATCAATCTCGACCACGATGTCGCCGCGGCCGATGGTGTCGCCGACATCTCGGCTCGCAGTGATCGTGCCGGCAGTAGGCGACAAGATCGTCGTCAACTGACCGGCTGACAGGCTGCCGGTCCAGTCAACCTGTTCGATGAGGTCTCGCTGGCTGACTTCGACTGTGCTGAGCTCGACAACTTCGGCGAGTTGTGTCTCTGCGGCGGACAAGTCGTCGGATTGATCAAATCGAATCGTCACGCCGAAGGTGGCTGCTCCGCCGATGGCGAGGCCAACCAGGAAGGAGGGCCAGCGTCGCCGGCGAGCAGCGAGGCGCTCGTCGATGTCCGTCGTGGTGAGTGGACGTTGCCCGCTGCTGCTGGCCGCTACCTCAACGTCGCCGTTGGCGTCGAGTTCGGTGGTCGTCTGCTCGGGCATCGTCAGCCCTCACCGCTCTGGTCGTCGGCAGAATCGCGGCCGAATGCGTTCTCTATCAGCGGGGAGCACTTGTCCAAGGCCGCCACGACCGCCGGGTCATCCGGATCGAGACCGAGCGCCTCAGCGAAGCGGCTGTTGGCGTCCCCGAAATTCGCTTCACGCTGACCCTCGCCACGCCCCGGAGCCGCACCATCTTCAGGTGGGTCTTCGTCCCCACCAGCTCCGCCGGCTCCGCCTCTGCCGCCGGGCGCCTGGAACGACAGGTCTTCGATGTCTTCGAAACCTTGCTCGCGGATGCAGTCGGAGAATTCAAGGTACGCATCCTGCATCGCTATTTCGTCGAAGTCTCCCCCTCGGCCACCACCGCCGAAACTGGTGTTCTCCAGGATGTCGGCGCAGGCGTCCATCGCATCACGGAAGCCAGTGTTCCCACGCTCGACATTGTCGAGCGCCGACCGCAAATTGATGTTGCCGTCGGCATCGACTGCGATGTCAGCAACATCGAGACCCTGATCGCGCAAACATTGCGAGAGTTCAAGCGCAGCCTCGTCGGCTGACAAAGCCTCCTCGGCACCGAGGTCAGTAGCGGCCTCCAGCGAGTCGGTCTCGGTGACCAGGCTGGCGATCTCGTCGTCGCTGGACGTCGCCACCGTGTCACCCGAGCCACACGCAGTCAGGAGAACAAGCCCCAGCATCCCAACGGTTGTGCTGACGGAGCGGAATAGTTGATGGCGTGTCATTCCCACATGGTCGTCACGCTGTGTAAGACAACGTCTGGAACAACGTAAGAGTTCCCAAAGAAAGAGGAGTCGCGCAAGACATGGTGGATCGACCGTCGTCGAACACGTGTGTTGCCATGTGGCAGCTCACACAGCAGACGGTGAGCAGTCGCCTCCGGCATTCACACGTGGGAACCTGGTGGTAACGAAATTCTCAGAAAATTTTCTTGGTCACAAAAAGTGGCGACTGAGCAGGGCCTTTGAAGCGCGGTTGCCGGGTAGAGCATCGGCTTCCTCCACCGTCTCATTCTCGCACGCATCCTGACTGGACCACGAAACGGGTCCCCTCAGTCCTCTCTCATAGTCTTGTCTCCTACTTCGAAAGGTCGTCGCCGCACCCACCTCTACACCCTCAGCAAGCACGTAGTTGGACCGGTTGGCGCGAAGTTGGGCGAGCACAATCAATGGGCATCCGACCCTGCTTCGGATCAACCGTATTCTCACAAAATGAGGTCAGCGCCCGGAGAATGTCTTAATTGGACCACTCTCACGGTCTCACTCACCGGAGCGAGTAACGGCATGGCTTCGCAGAGCGACACTTTTCGAAAGAGGAGACGACTGCGTCGTACCAATTCCGCCTTACAAAAGGCGAACAATGGCCTTGCCCCCAGTGGCTGTCCTAGCAAACTGCTTCACGTGGACGGGATCAACCACGTCTGCTAACGAAAGACGCAGACCGTACTCACTCGCAAACGTGGTCGTGATCTCGCTGGCGATACGTCGGCGCAGTCCGGCCTCTGCCTCCGATCCGATCTTTCGCAGAAAGTGGGCTAACAGCCACCCGCCCACTGCCCATTGCATGCCATAGCGGCGTGTGAGGACAGTCGCGGCAGGGTCGAGACCACCGTATACGTAGATTTGCTTTCGGGTTTCTGAACCGTAAGGACGGTACTCCAGAGCTTGAGAGGATAATGAAAGCTCCATGACCGCCAACAGCGTGTCGGCCATCGAACCACCACCAATGGCATCAAAGGCAATGGTTGCACCCGTGGCTTCTATCGCAGCAAGCAGATCCGATTCAAATCCGGCACCACTTGAGTCACATACCCATTGCTCCCCTTGGCTTCTTAGCCGGGCAGATTGCTCGGGCGACCGAACTATGTTCACCAGATCTACGCCGTCTGCCTGGCAGACGCGACCCAACATTAGACCCAGATTTGACGCTCCCACAGTGTGGACAAGCGCAGCATGGCCCTCGTAACGCATCGTCTCAACCATTCCCAACGCTGTTAAGGGGTTAACGTTGGCGGCTGCGGCCTGCTCGGCGGTTACGCCTTCGCCCATGACCGTACATTGTGAGATATCGATGGTGCGGTACTGCGCGTAAGCGTTACGAGAGAAGAATCCAACCACACGGCCGACCGCGGCCTGTGCCGAAGTAGAGGAACCGGCTGCGATAACTGTGCCGCCGCCCTCATTGCCTACCGGCATGGCGGCACCTACGCGTGCAAGTTGAGCCCGTTGAGCGGCTTCAGAAACCGGGATTCGAACGCCTGGCATCCCTTCGGCATCAATCGACTGGGCTTCCGTGACTTCACCGTGGGCGAACAACGTTCCGATATCCGACGGATTGATCGGCGCAGCTTCGACTCTAACGACCACCTCGGTGGGACCGGGCTTGGGTATCGCTGCCTCACGCATGATGACCGTAACCGAGCCGTCCACGGAGAGCGTTGATATCAACTCCAACGTCTTTTCCGGGTAGTTCTCACTGCTCATCGTGAGCAATCTCCTCGTTAGTGGGTGGACGTACAACTCATGGATTCAACACATCAAGCCGAACTTGTATTGGCTCACTGCATCCGAAGTGAGATGGCCTCTCGAAAGAACTCGGCGTTCATCCTCATGGTTGGATGGACGGGGGGTGCGGCGCGTAAAGGCGGGGCGGACGTCAGGACTCTCGTCTCTGAAACCCGTCGTGATTCTCTCAGCCACGTCGCTCTAGTTCTTGGTCGCAATTGAGTGAGTTCCTATCCGCGACCAGAACTCACAATCGAAGGACCCGATTGAGAAACCTCCGCTATCTAGACCTAAGCGCACGGCGACGATGCCGGCCGAGTTTGCTAAGTAGAGCCTCTGATCACCCTTGCCAAAGACTCCCACGGCATCAGGCGGAGCCGCAGCTGCGATTGGGTGATCGAGTTCAATGCGCCCGAAGACATGTTTGCGGTCGATGGCTCGTTCGGCGATAGTTCCATCCGGCAGCACGGCGCTGGGTCCACGCAGACGCCACCAGAGATAGCCGTAAGAGGGATTGAGACCGGTCGATGCCGAGAGCATCTGTCTGAGATACTCCTCTGTGCATCCCAGATCGCGGCCGCGCTGCACCGCGCTTCCTAAGTACCAAAGATCGCGGGCGCAAGTGTGTAGTCCTGACTGTGGCCAACCATCGGCATCCTCAGACCCGGGCCGAGGCACAAAGCGAGAACGGGTCATACCCAGCGGGCCAAACAAGCGCTGAGTGAACAGGTTGTTCGAGTCAAGACCAGTCACCAACTCAAGCAACTTGCGAAGCCTGTGGTAGGCATTGTTGTTGTAGTACCAGATGGTCCCCGGAGGACCATCAAATTCGAGATCGTCGTTCAGTCCACTTGACATCGTTGCCAAATGTCGGACTGTGATGGAGCCCTCGATTTCAGGTTTGACTTGACTCCAGCCGGCGCCAAGATACTCGGCTACGGGAGCGTCCAAGTAGATCGCACCTTCAGAAACAAGCTGGCCCAAAACCAGAGCTGTTGCGGACTTCTGCACCGATCCGCAATCTTGTGTACTGCTCACGGAGGCTCCGCGCCAATAATGCTCGGCGAGAATTTCCCCGTCTATGGATATGAGCAACTGGGTGGTCATAACCGACCGGCACCACTCAACGACACCCTTGAACGGTTCTCTCGCCCGGATCAAGTCGGCTCCGAAAGCTCGGACTGGCCTATAGACCGCAGACCACTTGCATTGCCCCGTTGCGCTACCTCGGCTCTGTCGGCTTCAAGTAGGGCGACGTTGTCACCGAACATCTGGTAAGGCCGACCACGATAAAAGACGGTGCCAGAGGGTCCGTCCTTAGGAAGTAGTGCTAGATCGCGAACGAAAGGATACACCTGGTCGGGATCCTGCATTCCTGGCATGTCCCGGCCCCAAATCGAAGAGTTGGTGAGGCCAGGAAAGAGCATGTTCACCAACACGCCTGTCCCATCCAACTCAGCCGCAGCCGCACGACTGACCGCCCACATTCCCGCCTTCGCCGCTGCGTAGGCCGACTTCTCCGGTGTTCCGGCTTCGGCCGCTCGAGAGATGACGTTCACGATGCGCCCGTAGCCCTGATGACGCATGATCGGAATCGCTGCGCGCATACCGTACAGGCATCCGAAGAGGTGAACCGCCACCAGATGCTCGAATTCGCCTCTCTCGTGATCCTCGACTCTGCGGAAGAATGCGTAACCCGCATTGTTCACCAACACATCGACGCGACCTGTTCGGTCTACTGCCAGGTCCACGACAGCCTTGACTTCCGCATCAACGCTGACGTCGGCGTGGATCGTCGTAATCGAATCTCCCAGATTGGTCAGACCCTGCTCATCGATGTCACAAGCGACAACGATCGCTCCGTCTTTACTGAAACCTTGCGCAATCGAACGGCCAATACCCTTGGCCGCGCCCGTGACAACCACGGTTTTGCCGACCAGTCCTTCGAGATCAGCAGCCATCAAAACACGATCACGCTGCGGGCAACTTCGCCCGTCCGCATATCGGCGAAGCCGTCGTTGACCTCGTCTAGACCAATCGTCTTTGACATCATCTCGTCGAGTCGCAGGCGACCGTCCAGGTACATGTCGACGAACCGTGGCATGTCAGTCCGAAATTGATTAGAGCCCAACATCGAACCAGTAAGAGTTTTCTCGAGGAGCAGCTCCGAGCCGAGGATCTCAACCTTCGTGCGGATTGGAATCATGCCAATTACGGTGGCTTGCCCTCCGTTACGCAGCATCTGGAACGCCTGCTCAGCAGTCCCCTTGAGGCCAACCGCCTCGAAAGAATGATGCACCCCCCCACCGGTCAATTGCCTCACAGCCTCGACTGGGTCATCACTACCCGCATTTATGACGTGAGTCGCGCCGAGTTGCCGCGCCAGCTCGAGCTTAGACCCAGCCATATCGATGGCGATTATCCTGTTCGCACCGGCAATTCGCGCACCCTGAACCGCGGAAAGCCCGATACCGCCGCAGCCAATGACGGCAACCGTCTCGCCAGGGGCAACCTGGGCCGTACGGAATACGGCTCCGAGGCCGGTTGTGACACCACAACCGATCAACGCCGCCCTGTCGAGCGGCATGCTTCGATCAATCTTGACCAATGCCTGCTCGTGGACAAGCATTTTCTCGGCAAATGAAGACAGATGCAGGAATTGGTTCACCACCTCTCCGCCACGGCTAAGTCGAGGTGGCTCACCAGGCTGACGAACTAGCTCCGTGTTCTTGTTTTCGCACAACGACAGGTGTCCGTCAGTGCACTGCGAGCAATGCCCACAGAATGCCGACAGACAGGTAATTACATGGTCCCCCGGCTCTACGTGACGCACCAACGATCCAACCTCTTCAACCACACCTGCTGACTCATGACCGAGTACCGCCGGACAAGGGAATGAGTAATTGCCTTCCATGAACTGGAGGTCGCTGTGGCAAAGTCCCGCCGCAGCCGTCCGAATCAGCACCTCGTGCGGACCCGGCACGCCGATGTCGACTTCCTCAATGTCAAGCTGGCCAGGTATCGAGTTAAGAACAGCTGCTTTCACGACCGACCCCCAAGGCGACGAGATATTTCCACAAAGGCGGATAGTAACAGTATTGAATCGATCTTTCAAGATTGCCTGACGAGGAGCTACGACTGATCTTCGCTCGTACAGCCTGCGCTTCAACGGGAGACCCTGCGGAAGCCCCGCTAAGGCAAGGATGGAAAAGAAACACAGCAAAAACAGCAAAAGTGACGGAACTGCAGTTTCGTTACCGATTCATGTTCTGTCGGCATCTTCCCCGCACACGCGGGGGTGAACCAGCAGACCCGCGTATGCGGGGATCGAAGACGAAACGAC
>JAQCBM010000081.1 GCA_027729865.1 Actinomycetota bacterium | reverse complement strand
CCAAAGCCCCCGCGCCCAGCCCGGCGCGGATCGAACGTGCATCATCGTGCGCACTGATCATCAGCACGGCGATTCCCGCTTCGACCAACATCGCCACGGACTCCTCAACCCGCGGAGCGGCGTTACCTAGATCAACGTCCAGGAGTGCGACCCTTGGCATGGCCTCCTGGCAGGCGCTCGGATCCGCCCCGCAGTAGAGCACCTGCGCAAAAGCGCGGTCATGCGATGCATCTTCGAGAAGGGACTGCAGACCCTGGCGCACCAACTCGTGGTCGTCGACTATGCCGACGGACACCAGTCCCGACACGTGATCAGACATGTGATGATCGTTGCGTATCGAGGCCGGTGAGAGAAGTCGAATCCGGAAGACACGTCTCCTCCAGACTCACCACGCCCTGCTCATCATCGAGCACCTCTGCTGGGGACGGCAGTTGCGATAAGTCACTTGGGTCTATGTTCACGACCAGACGGAATAGGCACCCGTGTTCAGTTCGCGACACACTCGCTCGAGCCTGGGATTCGGGCCGTGCACGCCCGATAAGCGTGCGCGCGACCGCGAGTGTGGCCAGGGGTGCATTGGCAGGGATGCCGTCCACCACGGAAATACCCAGATCCACACCGCGATCTCGGGCATCGACAGCCAATGTGACCAGATCGCGGTGCACCCGGATCTCCTCCGGTTGCAGGCGCATAACTGCTCGAATCATCCGCTCTTCGCGCAGACACATGTCGCGAACGTGATCATCACGCGGGTCAGCTGCTCCCTCCGCGACGGCATCCAGTAAGGCAATGAGCCCGGAGGCATCCACGTCCTGATACCGGCTGCGTGCGTGCGCCAACCTCACCTGCGAGGCGGCGAGTGCTGCACGCTGCTCGCTTGCTTCGGTATCCATGACCAGGGCACGCGCTTGCCCTCGCCGCAATTGCCAACCCAACAGGGCGGCAACGATGATCACAAACATCCCTGGCTGCGTGAGTTCTATCCAGGCGAGTTCTTGCGCGAAGAACCACGAGACCGCAGCTGCTGGCGCAACCCATAGAGGCCCGGTTGCCACCACAACGAACAGCAGCGCCGAACCCGCCTCCGAAGTCCAATCACCACTCGGGTTGGGGGCCGCAGCAACGAACCTTTCCAGGTACGTCATCGCCGGAACGCCCAGCAACACGGCAACAGAACCCCACCACGGCATCAACCCGCGTCCGTCGCGGAAGACGGCCAGCACAACCACGGCCACCAGGCCGAGAAAAACCACCGTCGTCGAGGCATTCATCACGGCGGAATTCACGTACTGCCACGTGGCTCCGATCGTGTACAAAGTGAAAGCTGTGAAGGCCGTCAGCACGGGCAAAGCAATCGCTCGCAAAACACCACTAAACGCACCACTTGCTGTTGCCGGAACAGCCGACACCGGAATCTTCACGGTGACGCTTGTGCCCTTACCCGACTTCAGCCGCACTCGACCGCCAACGCCTTCGATTCCATCGGTGATCACCGAACGCAAGCCGAAGCCTGGAACAGACTTCCCTAACCCGCGGCCGTCGTCACTCACGCGGACTTGCCACCAGATGCCATCGGCGGCTCGTGTGATGTCACCCACGACCTGCACCGTCGTGCCGCCCGAGTGCTTGAGCGCATTGATCAAAGCCTCGCGCACAGCCGTTCCGACTGCGACGAAGGTGGCGGAGTCAACAAGGCCCTCGAGCATGTCCTCATCGAGTACGCCTTCGAGCCGGACAGTGACTCCACTGGCCTCCAGATCTACAACTGCTCCTGCCAGATCGACTCTGAGATCTCCTGACCATTGCGCGGCGACGGCCGAACCTTGCGCGATAGATCGAAGGACGTCAGCGGATTCTCGAGCGCGCTCGCGCAAGCGGCTTCGCGTGGCCGAATCATCGGCCAAACCTCCACGCATAATCGCGGTAAGCGTGTTCAGCACCGTCTCGTGTAGCCGCGTTTCGGCCGATGTCACTGATGCATTCGTGAGTTCGTTGCTCTCTTGCACCACTTGTTGCCGTAGGAGTTGCCGTTGGACGTTGTCCTGCACCTCCGCCGAGACGTTCAAGGCCTGGCGCGCAGCAACGCTCGCAAGACCCAACGCCAGTGCGTAGAAGGGATAGATGAAATCGACCTCGAGCGGCCATTCGTCTCCACCACCGACGTGAACGAACAGCACTACGAGCACCTCGATTGCCACGATGCTCAACACGACGATGACCCCTGTTCGACGACTGAGGTACAGCCCGGCAAGACCCGCACCGAGGTTGACCACGGAGGCACCGACGAACCACCCATCCGCACCTACTGCCGACATCTCGGCCAGCAACATCAATCCGGAAATGACCACGAACGCCATGGCCATCACCTGGAATACGCGAAGTCGACGAACGTTTCGCGTAGGCCCGAACAGTGAGGGCCACAGCATCAACCAGGCGACCATCGACAGCGCCAGAACCACAACCGCTGGATCGAGGGGATTTGCGACCACGATCCGACGCAAGGTGGCGTCTCCGATCAACCACAAGCCCTGCCAGACAGCGGCGAATACCGCCAGACCGCGGAAGGTCGCATCGCGACGCGTCATACCTACACCCGAGCTCACAGCAACGCTCCGGGATTCATGATTCCGCGTGGGTCGAGTGCCGTCTTAACCGAACGCAGCACGTCCATGCCGATGGCACCCACCTGCTCGGGTAGCCACGCCCGATGATCACGACCCACGCCGTGATGATGACTCACTGCCCCGCCACCGGAGACGATCGCTTGGGTGATGTCCGCCTTGGCCGCCCGCCAACGTGAAGCCGATTCGAGCGGATCCGACCAGCCACCAGCCAACACTGTGAAGTACAACGAGGCTCCGGTGTCGTAACTGTGTGAGATGTGAGCCATGACGTAACTGCGCTCACCCAACGCACTTCGCGCTGCCTGCTGAACCGTCTGATGCAGGGAAGCAACATTGGACCATCGAGTGACGGTTTCGAAGGTTTCCACCAGATATCCCTGGTCCATCAAGGCATCACGCAGGTAGGGGCCATGAAATCGGCCACGCTCCCAGGATCGACCAGGACGACCACCCAGCCACACCGCGCCGTCGAGTATCTCCCGAGTGTGCGCGCGTGCAGCGGCAACGTCCGACGCTCTGGTTCCCTCCCAGCCCAGGATGAGAAGTGACCCCGGTAGCGCCGAACGCACTTTCAGGTACGCCGAGAAGGCTCGTCCTAGTGCCCCGCGTGGCATCGACATCATGAGCAGCGCATCGGTTTCCGCAGTGTCCGATGCGCGCACCACGGTGGGACGCATCGGTGATTGCGCGAGGTGCCGCAGTGCTTCGATCGCCCGCCCAAAATCCCCGGGAATAACCGCCGCCGCGTATTCGCGAATGGTCGGCCGCGGACGTACCCGCAACTGCGCCGAGGTCACTACCCCCAGCGTGCCTTCGCTTCCCAAGACCAGGTGCCGCAGATCCGGTCCGCTCGATGCTGCGGGGAAACCTCCGACATCCCATGTGCCCACGGGGGTGGCAACGCGCGCGCCCAGCAGCATGTCCTCGATCCGTCCGTACCCGCTTGAGGATTGACCCGAGGACCGCGCGGCGATGAATCCACCGATGCTGGCTTGCTCCCACGATTGCGGAAAGTGTCCGAGGGTCCACCCGGTACCAACCAGATGCGACTCCAACTGCGGTCCGGTCACTCCCGAGCCCACGTGCGCGATGCCCGATTCAACATCTACGTCGAGTATCTGATTCAACTGCCGGGTACTAATGGCGATCGCGGGCGCCTGCGACCCATCGCGCGTAATCGCTCCGGTAACGGATGTGCCACCTCCCACCGGAACAACGACGACGCCCTCGCGCGAGCACGTCTGCAGGATCGATAGCACCTGATCATGGTCGTCAGGAAACAGCACGGCATCTGTCGCATCGAGCACCTCGCCCGATCGCCATGCCAAGAAGTCCAGGTATGACATTCCGCGGGAGTACCGCGCACGTTCTGAGTCGTCCACGCTCCCGTTAACGCCTGGGAACAGCTGCTCGAGGTCACCGTGACTCCATCGCGATGCTCGAACAGCCTGCATGGTCGGCCGCGGAGCCGGGACTGGGACACCGAGAACCTGTTGCGCAAAGTCCCGGGTACGCGCATCCAGCGCTTCGGACTCGTGCTGCGCGCCCCAGCGCCCTGGTTGCCAGCTCGCATCCATGCCGCGAAGCCTGCCATGTCCAACGCAGCCGTCGCAGGTAGCCGCAGGTAGCGTTGTGATCCCAGGTTCCACCTTTTGACCACGCACAGAAAGTCGATATGAACGTCATCTTCCAGCGCGTTGGCGACCCCGCCGCTGATCTGTCGTGGGAACGACGCCAGCGGGATATGACCGACCTCGCCGACAACCCTCGGGCGGTCGATGTGGTGGTGATCGGTGGCGGCATCACCGGTGCCGGGGTTGCCCTCGATGCAGCGAGCCGGCTGTCCACGGTGCTGATCGAGCGTCAGGACCTGGCATTCGGCACCTCCCGTTGGTCGAGCAAGCTCGTGCACGGCGGCCTGCGCTACTTGGCCACCGGCCATGTGGACGTGGCCTGGGAAAGCGCTGTTGAACGCGGGCACTTGATGACCACGATCGCCCCGCACCTGATTCGCGCGTTGCCCCAGGTGGTTCCGATCATGACCGACACCTCGATTGGTTCGGTTGCACTCACCCGCGCCGGATTCCTCGCCGGCGACGTCCTGCGTACCGGAGCCCGCACGCCAGGACAGGTACTGCCGCCCGCGCATCTGCTGTCTGCTGCACGGGTCCGAGCTGTTTCGCCGGGCATAGACGATGCGCGCTTACGCGGCGGAATCATGTCCTGGGACGGCCAGCTGGTGGACGACGCTCGACTCGTGGTGGCGGTAGCGCGAACCGCTGCGGCATTCGGCGCGCGCATCATCACCCACGCTGAAGCCACCGCGGTTACCGGAGATCGGGTGACGGTGGAAGACACCCAAACGGGTGATTCGCTGACGATTTATACGCGCGCTGTCATCACAGCAACGGGCGTGTGGGCCGGTGAGCTGGATTCTCAGGTCCATGTGCACCCCTCACGCGGCACGCATGTGCTCGTCGATGCCGACCGAGTAGGCAATCCTTTCGCGGCGCTGACGATCCCGGTGCCGGAGATGTCGGGTCGCTACTGCTTCCTGCTTCCGCGTCCTGACAACATGGTCTTGGCCGGCATCACCGACATCGGCGTGGAACACATCGAGGATGTTCCCCGCGCTCCGCAGCAAGAGATCGATTGGATCATCGAACAGGTCAATCGCGTGCTGCGCGAACCACTGACCCGCGACGACGTCCTGGGTGCTTTCGCGGGACTTCGTCCATTGGTCACGCTCGGCTCGGCGATCGAAGGCGAAACTTCGGATATCTCGCGCAAGCACCTGGTCGCACGATCAGACGACGGAGTGATCACCATCACGGGCGGAAAACTCACGACCTATCGACGCATGGCCCAAGATGCAGTGGACCTGATTACCGATGCGTCATGCATCACCACGCAGATCGCACTCATGGGCGCAGCGCCCAACGCGCTCCTGCGATCGCCAGGATTCTTCGATCCCGATCCACTGGTGATGCGCTACGGAGCAGAAGCCGACCGCGTACGCTCACTTGCCGAGCTACTCCCCGATCCAGCAGTCGCCCTCGAACCCGTGGCACCCCACACCTCCGTTGCCCGGGTCGATATCGCCCATGCCTTCTTGCACGAAGGCGCCAAGGACGACTCCGACGTCATCGAGCGCCGGCTCCGGCTGGATGACGTGGATGAAGACCTGCCCGCCGCACGCGCAGCCGTTCAGGAAGTCGCAACCGCGCTCGCTGGTGCAGGTGTGCGCTGAACGACCATACGCCGCTGCGTTCCATCACCATCAACGCGATCGGCATCGGTGTTGCCACCGGTGCCTACGGACTTTCTTTCGGCGCCATCTCGGTTGCCAGCGGTCTCGATGTCTGGCAAACCCAAACACTTAGCTTGGGCATGTTCACCGGGGCATCCCAGTTCGCTCTCGTTGGTGTGCTCGGAGCAGGTGGTGGAACTCTGGCCGCGGTACTCACCGCGCTGCTACTCGGTGCACGCAACTCGCTGTACGCACTGAGCCTGCGCCCCTATCTGGACTCGGCACACAGTTCGTGGTGGCGCGTGCTGGGACGGGCGCAGATCACCATCGACGAATCCACGGCGATGGCGATTCGATACCCACCGGGATCACGCCAAGCCCGCCATGCCTTTTGGGCCACCGGCGTGGCGATCTTCGTCCTGTGGAACATCGGGACGCTGATCGGCGCGCTGGGTGCTGCTGCATTGGATGATCCGCGAGTCCTGGGACTAGATGCCGCGGTGCCTGCCGGCTTCATCGCATTGCTCTGGCCTCGGCTTCGCGACCGATCCACTATCGCCCTCGCCCTGGTCAGCGCCGCCGTTGCAATCGCATTGGTGCCCCTGCTCGCACCCGGCCTTCCGGTGCTGTCCGCCGCACTCGTCGCCGTCATCGCCGAGCGCTTCATCGCACGATCGGAGCGCACACCATGATCTGGCCGGCAGTGATCATCGGGTCCATCGGTGCGTACCTTCTGAAGTTGACCGGGTACGTGATTCCCGCCCGCGTGCTGGAGAACCCTCGGTTGCGCAGGCTCACCGGGCTCTTGCCGGTGGCACTCCTTGCCGCGCTCGTGGCGGTGCAGACCTTCTCGGTGGGGACGGCACTGCAAATTGATGCTCGGCTCGCCGGACTCGCCGCAGCAATCGTCGCCCTCGCACTACGTGCGCCGTTCTTGGTTGTGGTCCTGGTCGCAGCAGCCACCGCAGCAATCCTGCGCGCTAGTGGCTTATCGACCTGACGCGAACAGTTTCGCTGCTTGACGCATGGCCGCACGTGCCCGTTTGCGATCGCGCGCATCTTCATAGGCAATCGCCAACCGAAACCACGCCCGCCAGTCCTGCGGACTTACCTGAACGTCCTGGGCGTACCGCGCGAAGGCAGCGTCGGCGTCTTCCTTGGTAGGTCGACCCGATGGCGTCAACTCCCCGTGGTACTCCGGCAGTCCACCTTCACTCGCAAGTTGCCGGCCCATAGCTCGGGTGCTCCAACCGAACAGCAGTTCGCGCCCGATCAGCGCCACACCCAGAATAGGAATCACCACGATGGATAGGCCGAACACGATCTGCACCACATCGCCCGACGTGAACAGCACCCACGCTCGGGTGATCGCCAAGAATGCGTAGGCAACACTGCCCACGACCATGAGCGCAATGAACGCGCCCACCACCTTGATGTTCATGTCATCAACTACAGATCGAGGTAATCAGCGAGCCCCACGTACACACCCGGGAATCTCTCGACTGACCGTACGGCCAGCACCACGCCCGGCATGAAGCACGAACGATCCAAGGAATCGTGGCGAATCGTCAAGGTCTCCCCCGGACCGCCGAAGAGCACCTCCTGGTGCGCAACCAACCCGCGCAATCGCACCGAGTGCACCGGCACCTGCTCAACGGTTGCGCCGCGTGCACCGTCCAACGACGACGACGTCGCATCGGGAATCGCACCGAGCCCGGCCTTGCCCCGCGCCGCCGCAATCGCCCGCGCCGTATGCGCGGCTGTTCCCGAGGGTGCGTCCACCTTGTCCGGGTGGTGCAGTTCGATAACTTCAACCGATTCGAAGTACGGCGCGGCCAGCGCCGACAGGTGCATCATCAGCACCGCCCCGATACTGAAGTTCGGTGCGACCAGCACTCCCACACCTGGCTGAGCAGCCGCCCAGTCCCGCACCTGGCCCAATCGAGCGTCGTCGAAGCCCGTGGTCCCCACCACGCAGTGCATGCCATGACCAATCGCGAATTCCAGATTCTCCATCACCGCATCGGGAGTAGTGAAATCCACCACCACCTGACACGACGC
>JAQCBM010000080.1 GCA_027729865.1 Actinomycetota bacterium | reverse complement strand
AATGGTCGTAGCGGGTCCGTTCACGGGCTGATGGACGGGGGTTCGATTCCCCCCAGCTCCACCAAGGGGTCTTCACAAGAGAACCTCCGTCCAGTTCACAAGTCAGAGCGCGCTGAGCGCCCGGGCTGATGATCTGGCGGTGAAGACCTTCGAAATGTGCAAGAAGGCGGACCAATGGCCCACCTTCTTACATTCAGGATTCGATTGGCTTGCTCTAGGGCGTCGTTGAAGAAGCCCTCGTCACGTACTTGAGGAGCTCGGCACGGATGTTGGCAGCGGGCTGCCCGGCGGAGCCCCCGGCATCGCCTCTGGGTACCGCCTCGCCAACTCAGCCAAAGTCCGCTCACGCCGCTTGCGGCCGCCACGCCCGGCACGCTTCTTGGCCCTCTCTTCGACGGTGAGTTGACGGGGAACCCCGAACTCTTCAAGACGATGCGCAATCTCGATGTTGACGCCAACGCAGAGCAGCCCAATGAGTAGCGACACCTTGTGCTGGCCCATCACCTTGAAGTACCCACGCTCCAAGCGGGCGAAGCTCGACTTCAGTAGTGCGTTGGCCGTCTCGGCGAGAACTCGCCGGCCGTAGCTCATCGCCCATGCTCGAGTGCCGTACGGAACCGGCTGCCAGAGTTCGGAGAGCTGCTCGGGACTCATGGTGATGCTGCCGCAGCAGCACTGGGTCGCCCTGGCGGGAACCTTCACGTGCGGGACACTTGGAGCTACTCGCTTGCGGACCTTGACGTTCTTATTGCGCACCCGGCCGGCATGGAAGGGACACACGAGTCGCACGTCGCCGGTCGTTCGGTCACGGTCGAGCACGCTCCAGCGCCACAGCTGAGCACGGGCTTCGTACTCACAGTGAACCGATTCTCGAAGTGCGTGCTCCTTGGGAATCGGCGAGAGCTGATGCTGCTTTGTTGGCGTCCAGTCGTGAAGCACCGTACCTGCATTCACGATCACCGACGTGGAGGCTTTCGTCCCGCCCCGACCCGCTCGACGCTGCGTCACCTCAACGGTGTCGACACGGGTTCGCTGGTGCTTGTTGAGGTCCATGACGACATCGAGCCCGAGCGAGCGTGCTGGCCAGATGAAGGTCTCGGGAAGCAGGCCCGTGTACCCGCGGTCGGCGAGCACTTCACGAACATTCGAGTACTCGCTCACCACGCGCTCAACCAGACGTGACCCAGCTTCTCCCGGGTGGCTGTTCGCCGGCGTCAGGTCCAGCCCCAAGATGAACGGCGGCACGTACTCGCCCAGTGTCCCGGTTGTCACGTCGCCTTGCCAGGAGAACGAGCGAACACCTGTGGCGAGATGAAGGTGGTACCCGACGAAGGTGCTGCCTCGCTGCGAGTTTGTTGCAGTCCGATACCCGCCACGCGCATCGGCATCAGTGGTGTGGACGATGCGTCCGTCGGGGCCGATGACAGCTCCCGGCGGCGGCGCCTTCTTGGCCTTCTTGGTGGGGCTGCGCTTGAGCACCTTCGTGGACTTCGAAGCATCCAGCGCAGCGTCGAGGGTGGCCGGGCCGTCGACGTCGGCGTAGATCTCGTCGGCGAGCTTGGCGGCCTCGAGCACCGACTCGTCAGCCTCGAGGTCGGACGGCGCACCGATGAAAGCTCCCCAGGTGTCGACGGAGGTTGCATCGACGGCGAAAGCGTCGATGTCGTGGTACTTAGATGGCACTGCTGCCTTCAGCAGCTTGCTCAACATCCAGTTGAGGTCACAGTACGTGCCGTCGTCATCTTCCCAACCTGAGCGGAGAACCTCAGCGAGTCGTGAGAGCTGCTGGTTCACCGACCGATAGCTCACCGAGTAGCCCTCGGCGTCGAGCAGGCCGAGTTGATGCTGCACCTGAGGCGCAAGCGACCCGAGCGCCTTGGTGACGTTGGTGTGCTCCATCTCGAGCTGAAGTGCCACGACCAAGAGCGCTCCGACGAGGAGTGCTTCGGCGTCGTAGGAACACTTCTGGCCAAGGTGCGAGCGCAACCGTCGGTTGAGGACCGGGACGACGCCGGAGCGTCGCACGACATCTCTGGTGCGTAGATACACGTCGTGGCGAACCGTGGCTACCGAGACGATGTCGAGACGCCGCTTCGTGCGCGGGCGGAGCTTGGGCTTGAGGGCACGAGTGGCCCGCCTGGCATTGGAACGCCGTCGGCCTCGATTCGAGCTGACGCCGGCGCTCACGCCCTACGCGCTTTCTTCACCGCTGTCGTTTCCTCAACAGGCGTCACAAAGGCCATGAGGTCCCAGATGGTCGTCATCGACTTGAGACCGGCCATCTCGAGCAGGAACTGCAGGTCGGTGCGGTTGTTGAGATGACGCACGAACCATGAGCTGCGCATCCGGGCTGGCTCGAGTCGAACCTGGGAGTGCTTGGAGATCCGCTCGGTCACCCTCGAGGTTCGGTGATTGTTCGTGCTCTCCCCTCCGATGAGGGGCCCGTCGTCAACCACCTCGGACAGAACACGAGCCATGTCGTCGAAGTAACGGTCAGGGAGTGGAATCCACCGGTCGGGCTCATCAGCATGGACCCAGTACGCACCCGAGCGAAGCTCAACTTGGTGGCGAGTGATACGAGGCTGCCAACGTCCGTCGAGACCACATCCAAAGCCGAGCACGACGACGGCGAGGTGGTGAATGGAGGTCGAGTTTCGAGCGGTGCGGAAGAACCCAAGCTCCTCGACCTTGGTATGTGGTGCTTTGACCTTGGTGCGACCAATCTCGGGACGCTCGACGCTCCAGCCCGCACGAGGGTTCAGCGCACGTCCGATTCGCTCAACATCGGAGACAACCCGCTTGAGCATCGGCTTGGTCAGCGGTGCTCCCCGCCAGCGATGCTTCCCCTTGCCCAGAGCGAAGGCAACGAATGCGGTGATGTTCTCGGGCTCGAACACGATGTCGAGTTCGAGCGGCTGCCCATTGGAGTCGGTGTAGTCGGCGAGCCGGGCAGCACTGTTGAGCATCGCTCGGGCTGATGCCTCGCCTGGCGGTCGAGCGGCCCGGACAGTTGCACATACGAACTCGGCCAGGTCTAACCAGCGGCCAGAGTCGAGGATTCGAGGCACGTACCCATCGATGAGCGCAGCGACCTCGGGCCGCAACTTCGACTTGGGGTCGAGAGGAACCCTAGGCATGTGCTCCCCCTGCGGGGAGAGCCGGCCGGAGCCACGGAGCGGGTGAACAGAAGACTGCACAACGATGTAGTATCGGGCCGTGCCGGCGCGCGATTTGTACCCTCAGCCTCTCCAGTACTTGGTGTCTGGCGAGTGGCCAGATGGTCGGCTTGCTCGCACTGCGCCAAGCGAGGCTCGGCTCATCGCAGCCGTTGCTCGTCGACTGCGTGATGCATGTGGCCAGCGCAGCCTGCGAGACGTCGCTGGTGCGACTGGCGTGAGTGCATCGACTCTGTCCAACCTGCTCGGTGGCCGAAGCTGGGGTGATGTGGTCACCGTTGCTCGGCTTGAGAGCGCCTTGGGCGTGAATCTGTGGGGAGATGAACATCGCATCGGCCATCCTCACGACGCGAAGACCAGATCGGGGCGAACCGGTCCAGCGCGCAGTGAATCCGGTCCCCCGGACCTGCCCCGGCGGCGCAAGGCAGCTCAGCGATGACTTTCCGCCCCGCTGACCGCCTACGACCCGGGCATCGATGGACGAGCCCGAAGGCCGAGTTCGACCTGACCGGTCTCGATTCGGCAACGGCCGCAGCGCTGTTGCGCCAGTGGGCGATGGCGCCTTACCTGCGCGGCGAGATCGCACATGCGGCCAAGAGCGCCGAAGGGTTCAGGCGCGACTACGGCGCGAGTGTCAACAACCTGCGAAACATGTGCAACGGACACCGAGTCACCGACTTCGCAACGCAGGCGCTCGTTCTCAACGTGGCGGGCTCGACTCGCCTTCCGAACGAGGCAGCCGCTGCCAAAGCCATCGTTGATGCGGCAACCAGATCGGCGCCGAGGTCGGGCGTGGGCGCGCGAACCATGCGTTTCGAAGGGGTGGGCGACTCATCCCCTCGGTGGAATCCAAGTGAGCCCAGCGCGCCAAGTCATCGAGGTGATGTGCCGACCACTCACCCCAACGCCGCGCTCATACGGCGCGTCCTCGCGCGGGTACTGCGCAACGACCCTCTCGTCAGCCAGTACGTGGGAGTGAGCCCCGACCGAGCCGGCAAGCGAGGCGAGCTGAGCTGTGAGGTGTCTGTGTTTGTCGCGGATAGTCCCCACGAGGCAGGAGCGGAGGGCTTCATCGCCCCCGGCGTGATAGCCGGGCGGTTATGGGTGCCAGGCGACTGGAAGGCTTCGGTCCACGCCAGAGGAGGAGGAGTCCTTGACGGCGTCTTCGTCTGCTCGGCTATCGAGGGAAGCCCGGAGGCCATCAGCCAGTTCCGCGGAATCAAGGTCTTTGCCGAGGCCGGAGAGTCCCCCGAGGAGTGGGACCTCGCCTTCGCTGAACAGGTCGGATTCTTCGAAACCGGGGGCAAAGTGCGGTGGGTTTCACAATGAAGTCACAGCCCTGGGTCATGATGTTGTGGCCAGAACCGCAAGAGGGCCGATTTTCACCCATGCGATTGTTGGCCACGGCGAGG
Organism: Actinomycetota bacterium; assembly: GCA_027729865.1. Lineage (GTDB taxonomy): Bacteria > Actinomycetota > Actinomycetes > S36-B12 > S36-B12 > S36-B12. Next base: position 3,401 of record JAQCBM010000080.1, on the reverse strand, counting down.
AAGACTTTGGGGGCGGTTCTGTGACCACGATTTTCGACAACATCGACGAGCAACTGGGTAAGCGCCTGGTCTCAACTTTCGAGGTCTCGAACCGCATCGACGCCGCGGTGGGCTACTTCAACCTCCGAGGCTGGGGCGACCTGTCCAAGGTGCTCGACGAACGCACCCCCGGCAAGGAACCCGTGGCGCGGGTGATGGTCGGCATGACCCTGTCGGACCATCACTACCGAGTGCTCGAGCACCTCCAGGGAGACGTGGACGAGTCCGACGCCGAACCCGAGATCGACCGGACCGAGGCACGCAACCGCAGGGAGCTCGCTCTGCACCGGTTCCGCCAGCAGCTGATGCGCGGCATCCCTACTGACGCTGACCTTCGGGCGTTGCGGTTGATGCGCAAGCACCTTGCGGAGGGACTCCTGCGCGTGAAGTTGTTCACGCGCCGGCCGATGCACGCCAAGGCGTACATCTGTCACCGAGACGACATCGCCACGCCCATCATCGGCTACGTCGGCTCCTCGAATCTCACCATGGCGGGGCTGAAGCACCAGTACGAACTGAATGTCGACGTGCTGGATGGCGACGCAGCCAAGAAGCTCTCCAAGTGGTTCGAAGACCGCTGGGACGACCAGTTCAGCCTCGACATCACCGAAGACCTCATCAAGCTCATTGACGAGTCCTGGGCATCGGAGAATCTGGTCGACCCTTATCTCGTGTACCTGAAAGTCTGCTACCTGGTCTCGCAGGAGGCCCGCGATGGTCTGGTCGAGTACAGCCTTCCCGCCGGCATCGCAGAACAGCTGCTCGAGTTCCAGATCTCTGCAGTGAAGACACTTGCGCGTCGGGTCGTCAACCGCGGCGGGGCGATGCTCGGCGACGTCGTGGGTCTGGGCAAGACCATCACTGCGGTCGCTGTGGCGTTGATGCTCCGTGAGGACCAGGGGTACTCGACGCTGGTGGTGTGCCCGAAGAACTTGGTGAAGATGTGGCAGGACTACCTCGACGCGTACGAGCTGTTCGGCAAGGTTGTCCCCTACAGCATGGCTGCCAAGGAACTCAAGGACCTGCGACGCCACCAGCTCGTCATCATCGACGAGTCGCACACGCTGCGATCTGACACGCGCTTGGACTATCAGGCGATCTACGAGTACGTCCGGGCGAACGAGTCCAAGGTGCTCATGCTGACTGCGACGCCGTACAACAAGCGCTATCAGGACGTTGCGAACCAGCTGGCGTTGTTCATCGACGATGACGACAACCTCGGCATCTCCCCGATGGCGGCGCTGGCTAAGAACCCCAAGCTCATCGACGCTGTTGACGGCAAGATCTCTACGTTGCTGGCGTTCCGCAAGTCCGAGGAGAGCGAGGACTGGCGGCGCCTGATGTCTGAGCACCTGGTTCGTCGCACCCGCACGTTCATCCGGCAGAACTACGCCGAGGTCGACCCCGGCAACGGCCGCGAGTTCGTCACCTTCGCCGACGGAAGCCGGTTCTACTTCCCCGACCGGCTCGCCAAGCCCCTTCCGCACTCCTTCAGTAACGGTGACCCGGCGCGCAAGATGGTCGATGACGCAACGCTCGATGTCGTCGATCACCTGTTTCTGCCCCGGTACGCGCTTGGCTCATACCTGAAAGATGACGCGGCGCCGGACTCCAAGGAACAGAAGATCCTCGACGACTTGGACAAAGCGAGCGGACACCTCAAGGGTTTCACACGCACGTCGCTGTACAAGCGACTTTCTTCGTGCGGCCACGCTTTCGCTGTGTCGCTGCAGCGTCACCTCGACCGCAACCGCATGTATCTCTATGCCATCGATAACGACCTGCCGCTTCCCATCGGGTCGGTGCTGGAGGCGATGGTCGCTGTCGAGAGCGATGAGGACGACGACCTGCCGGATCTCGAGGGGACGGCACAGGCCCAGTACGAGGAGCTCGCACGGCGCAAGCCCAAGTCGATCCGCTGGCTGAGCCCGACTTTGTTCGACAAGCGGCTCCGTGACGACCTGGCTAGCGACGCTGACGCCATCGCTGCCCTGCTGTCGAGCTTCGGACCCGTCGACCACACCACCGATTCGAAGATTGACGCTTTGGTCGAGCTGCTAACCAAGACCCACCCCGACGAGAAAGTGCTGATCTTCTCGGAGTACAAGGACACTGTCGAGTACGTCGCTGACGCCCTCGCCAAGCGCGGCGTGAAGTCCGTCGCCGGTGTCTCGGGCCAGACCGAGAACCCGACGAAGCTTGCGCACCGCTTCTCCCCGAACTCCAACCGTCGGCTTCTTGGCGAGAGCACCAAAGTCGACGACGAGATCCGCGTGCTGGTCTCCACAGACGTCCTCTCTGAAGGGCAGAACCTCCAGGACGCTCACATCGTGGCCATGTACGACCTTCCCTGGGCGATCATCCGGCTCATCCAAAGAGCGGGTCGCGTGGACCGTGTGGGTCAGGAGTCCCCAGAGGTCGTCGTGTACACCTTCCTTCCTGACGACTCCGTCGAGGAAGTGTTGGATCTTCGCAAGCGCATCCGCCACCGCCTCGCCGAGGCAGCGTCGGTGTTTGGTTCCGATGAGCGATTCTTCGGCACCGATGACGAGGTCAAGGCCATCGAGGACCTCTACAACGGCAAGATCGAAGAGGCCGACGACGGGGAGGTTGACGCAGCGTCGTTCGCCTACCAGGTGTGGCAGCGAGCCGAGAAGGAGCACCCCGAGCTCGCCGAGCGGGCCAAGGGCCTGCCGGACCTCGTGTACTCCACCAAGGAGGCGCCGAAGGCTGCCGATTCAACCGGTGTGATGGCGTATGCGCGCACAGACCGAGGGTTCGACGGGTTCGGCATCTCCGACGGCGCCGAGGTTCCTCGGCTGCTGACGGCTCTGGAGGCGCTGCGCATGCTGTCGTGCGACCCGGACACTGAAGCGATGGAGCGCCTCGACGACCACTTCGCCCGGGTGAAGGGCCTCATCCGAGGCCCCCTCCAGCGGCCACAGCTCGCTGCCGGTCAGCTGCGAGGCACGCGCCTGCGGGTGTGGCGCCGATTGAACGGCAACCTCGAGGCTGGAGCGCCTGATGTGGAGCGAGCACTCGATGCCATCTATGGGTCGCCCCTCACCGCCGAGGCCGAGGCCCGATTGAAGGTGGCGCTGCGAGAGCGCACGAACGACGACCTTGCCGAACTGCTGGCACTTTTGCACTGCGATGAGCGTCTCGTCATCCCCAACGACGGCGCGCACGACCCTCTCCGAATCATCTGCTCCATGGGATTGGTGAAGCCGTGAGTACCAAGTGGATCACCGAGTACGTCGACAAGGCCGACTTCACCGGACTGTTCGTCGAGGAGCTCGGCTGGGAACGCCCTGCACGCGGCGGACGCACCACCAATGTTGACATCGACGGTATGCCCTTGG
>JAQCBM010000079.1 GCA_027729865.1 Actinomycetota bacterium | reverse complement strand
CCGCACGTCCGATCCAGGGCCCGTGGAGTCCCGCAGCATGTTGTTGTAGGACGCACCCCCCTGGCCCACCTGCAGCCGCTCGATGACCGCGTAACCCTCGTTGTCGCACACCACGAGAATGAACTTTCGCCCCGACAGCACGGAGGAGTAGATGTCGGAGTTCATCATCAGGTAGGAGCCATCACCCACCATGGCGAAGACACTCCCCTCCCCGCGCAGACCACCCGCGCCGAAGGCGAACGCCGCTCCCCAGGCGCCTGAGATCTCGTAGCCCATGCAGCTGAATCCGTACTCGCAGTCGAAGGTCGCGATGCCCTTGCTCATCCAGTTGATGTTGAGCTCGCCTGGCAGTCCCCCGGCGGCCGTGAGCACGTAGTCATCTGGTGTCGCCTGCTGATGCACTCGTCCGACCAGTTGCGCATAACTCGGCGGCCATGTGCCATCTGGATCGACGCGCGAGTCGACAAAGGCGTTGAGTTCCGCACGATGCAGCCGCGCCCGCTCCCTCCAATCATCCCCTGTTCGGTACTCCCCGAGGAGCGCCGACAGCTCGACCAGCGCCTCCCGAGCATCGGCAACGACCGGCGTCGAGCGATGCTTCAGCGCATCGAACCGAGCGGCGTTCACGGTGACGAACCGTGTCCGTGCGTCAAAGAGCGTCCAGGACCCGGTCGTGAAGTCCTCGAGTCGAGTTCCCACAGCGATGACGAGATCAGCCTCCTCCACCACAGCATTGGCTGCGCCGGCACCCGTGACTCCGATCGGCCCTGCATAGAACGGGTCAGTCCCGAGGAGTGAGGACTTGCCTGCCACCGTCTCGACCACGGGGATGCCGTGATCAGCAGCGAAGCTGGCCAGCTCTGCCTCAGCCCGCGAGTAGTGGACCCCGCCGCCAGCGATGATGACCGGACGCTTCGCCACGGCAATGTCCTGGGCCGCCTGCTGCAGCTGACCGATGTCGGGCCGTGGGCGCGCGATGCGGTGAAGGGTCCGGCTGAAGAATTCCTCGGGATAGTCGTAGGCCTCGGCTGCGGTGTCCTGCGGCAATCCGATGAATGCCGGGCCACACTCCCCCGGGTCGAGCATGACACCGATGGCCTGCGGCAGCGACGTCAGGATCTGCGCAGGGTGTGCAATGCGATCCCAGTATCGGACGACCGGCCGGAACGCGTCGTTGACGGTCGTCGACGGTGCGCCGAAGTGCTCCACCTGCTGGAGTACCGGATCGGCAAGGCGATCGGTAAAGGTGTCGCCCGAGATGAAGAGGGCGGGCAACCGGTTGGCCATGGCAACGCCTGCGGCCGTGACCATGTTCGTGGCCCCGGGGCCCACGGAGGAGGTCACCAGCATGACCTGCTGACGCCGCATGGCCTTGGCGAAAGCCGTCGCCGCAAGACCCATCCCCTGCTCATTCTGGCCTCGCCACACCGGAATCTCCTCCCGGTGCTGCTCGAGGAAGTGACCCAGGCTGGTCACGTTGCCATGACCGAAGATGGCGATGGCGCCCGGGAACAGCGGATGCTCCTCGCCGTCGATCTCGATGCGCTGCGCTACCAGGTAGCGAACGATGGCCTCGGCCGTCGTCATCCGGATCGTGCCCGTGGGTGCAGCCATGACTAGCTCCTGTCAGCGAGGTCGCGAACCGACTCCCACGATCGCGAGTCCCATGAGTCGATGAGGGCCTGCTGCACATTGACGACATCAACGGCCTCAGCAAAGGATGGTGAGAACGCGGCGCCCGTGGCCACCGCCTCCATGAAGGCGAAGTCCTCGATGGCGACGAGGTCCTCGAAGCCGATCGCGTTCGCCTGACCGGGGACAAAGGCTCCGTGGAACGGGAATCGATCGCCGCCGTAAATGGTGGTGTAGCCCGAACTCGGATCGTCGGTGAGGCGGTAGTAACGCAACTCGTTCATCGTTTCGAGGTTCCAGGCCAGCGCACCCTTGGTGCCGTAGACCTCGAAAGTGTTCTGGCTCTCCGGACCCACCATGGTTCGACTTGCTTCAAAGGTTCCGGTAGCTCCATTGGCGAACGAGCACAGCATCGAGGCGAAATCCTCGTTTTCTACCTCACCCTTGGGGTCCTCAGATTTGCCGCGGCCGTAATGGCCGGCAGCGCCCTGCGCCAACGGACGGTGCGTAATGGTGGTGTTCTTCATGCCGATCACTTCGGTGATCGGTCCAACGAGGAACTGCGCCATCGAAACCGAATGGCTCAAGATGTCGCTCGTCACGCCGTAGCCGGCTTGATCCAAGAAGAAGCGCCAGGTCAGCAGGCCGAGTTCGTCGCTGCCGTACATGGATAGGAAGTGGCCGCGGTAGTGGGTGATCTCACCGAGTTGCCCCGACTCGATGATCGACTTCGCATGAATGACCAACGGTGCCCACAGGTAGTTGTAGCCCACACCGGTAGCAACGTTCGCGGCACTCGCCGCCTGGTACGCGGCAACAGCCTGCTCAGGCTTGCCGCCGATCGGCTTCTCGCTGAACACTGCCTTGCCGGCAGCAGTGGCCTCTTCGATCATCGGAACGTGCAGCATGTTGGGTGCGGTGACCCACACAGCATCAACGTCGTCGGCATTGACAGCATCACGCCAATCCTCGACCGCACGTTCGAATCCGAAGTCCTCGACCGCACGAGTCCGTCGCGACTCCTCGGTATCGGCACACGCAACGAGTCTCGGCGTCACGTTCCGCTCTGGAAACAACGATGGAATACGCAACATCGAACGGCTGTGCGCCTGCCCCATCCAGCCAAGGCCGAGAACTGCCACTCCCACTGACTTCTTCATCGATGACCTACTTCACTCGTCCGGCAGCCGACGTCATCGGTAACCGCGGATCTTGATCTTGATTGGCCCAGGACTCGCGGATCCAGTGCTGCGATGGATCGTCGCAGAAGGCCATAGTCCGATCTTCCCCAGGTCCAGCCAACACGTTAAGGAAGTACATCGGGTACTCCGGATTCGCCACCGTTGGGCCGTGATAGCCCTCCGGCACCAGGTACGTGTCCTGATCAAAGACACTGATCGTTTCGTCGTGCGACCCATCGACCGTGTAAAGCCGGAACAAGCCTGAGCCCGTGGAATCTCCGTGCAGACCGTCCTCGCGGCCGATACGGAAGTAGTAGATCTCTTCGTTCATGGTGACGCAGTCACCGATGCCGTCATGGCGATGCGGGGGCCAGGACGACCAGTTGCCACCCGGGGTGATCACCTCGCACACGTTGATCTTGTGGGCACCGGAGAAGGAATCGGGTGTGGCGTAGTTGGTGACCTGACGCGTTGAACGACCGGCGCCGCGAACCTCGACCGGCACCGATTCCGCCGGGCCGTAGTGGACCGGGAACGTCTCCGATGCTCGAGCTGTGACGATCGCTACCTCGCCGCTATTGCCCGCGATGGAAACGTTCGAACCGACGGGCAGGTACATCCAGTCAGAGACTGCAGCGAATACGCCGTCGCGTCCGCGCATCGGGAACTCCTGGCCGTCCACCGTCACCACGAAATCGCGGGCCGAAAGCGAGACCAGAACCCCTTCCTCACCGTCGAGCGCGAAGGCGGCTGGCTCGCTAGCTCGCAGCGTGTACACGTGCATGCCGCAGTAGGTCCAGCCGGCCGACTCCGGTGTGATGAGCAGGTCAGCGCGACCCTCGGCAGCACTGCCTGCAGGGATCAACCATCGGCGTTCATCACTCACAATCAGGCTCCTTCGCCTCTTCTAGCCGTTCACCGCTGGCGGGTGCACGATCTGCGCGGCCGCGGTGACGGCGCCCTCTACATCGCCATCTTCGGGATACACCAGTGCGCGTCCGGCAACCAGCCCGCGCACATTGGGCTCTGCCATCGCAGCCTGCCATCCAGCGAATGTCTGCGCTGCATTCGCCCCCGGATCCCCACCTAGCATCACGATGGGCATCGTGGTGGTGGCCGCGACTTTGTCCATTTCTGGCGACGCGGGCAGCTTCAACCAGGTGTAGGCCGACGACGACCCCAAACCGGAGGCAATCGCCACGACCTTGATGAGCCTCTCGGTCGACTGATCAAGACGCGCACGCCCGGTTTCGTCGATGAGGTACGGCAGCGGCTCGATCATGTTCATCAGTTTGCGATCAGCAAGTTCGGTGGAGATTGCCGCGACCATCTCAAGTGTGCGGGCCACACCGGGATCGGTGTCCTCGATGCGCAGCAGGGTCTTGCCACCGTCAAGTCCGTACTCGGCGATGTGATCGGCGTCGTATGCCGTGAGGCGATCATCGAGTTCCCAGCGAGCACCGATGATGCCTCCGCGATTCATGGTGCCAATGGCAACCACGCCATCCATCGCACCAAGCCATGCCAACTCCTCGAGGATGTCCGCACTGGCCATCACTCCGTCGACTCCCGGGACAGCGAGAGCGCGCATAACCCGGTCGAGCAGGGTGTACCGATCGGCCACCGCTAATGGATCCGATCCAGCCGCGAGCATGCCGCGCGCAGTGTGATCAACCGCGACGATCAGCAGGTTGCCGTCCGGTCCTACGAGTTCCCGGCGCTTTCGCTGCTGCAAAGCCCGTAACAAGGATTCCGGTTCGCGAATCCGAGCCTCGATGAGCGCGGAGTAATCCGCACGGTCCAACCGCTTCACGCACTGCCACCCTTCGCTCCACCTTGAGAGATCAGTTCCTCGACGATCTGACTCGTGGGCATTGCATCAGCACAGGTCAGTTGAGTAGCGACATAGGCGCCAGCGCCATTCGCGAACTGACCGATTCGCTCCAGATCCCAACCCAACAGCAGACCGTGAACAAGAGCCCCACCGAAGGCATCCCCAGCACCCAGCCCGCACAGCACGTCGATTGAGAGTGGCTGCACCTGCACTCGCGACTGAGCATCTGCAAGGAGCACGCCCCCACCACCGAGCTTCACGATGGCGATACGCACTCCGCGAGCAAGGAGGTCATCGACGATTGCCTCCGGATCGTCGAGCCCAAGAGCCATGTCGCACTCAACCCTGTTACCGACCACCACGCTGCTCTGCGAAATGGCGCGCTGCGCCGCCTCACGGGCAACCTCGATGCTCGGCCACATCGACGGCCGGTAATCCAGATCGAGAACGGTGTCCTTTCCTGCCTGCCTGCCACGAGCTGCTAGCCACGCAAAAGAAGCGTCGGCCGTGCTGCCCTGGGCAAGCGCACCCACGCTCATCCAAAAGACACGACAGTCGTGAATGTCTGATTCGGGTACGTCGCCTGCCACAACGGTCGTGTCCGGAGCCGCCGATCCGCGGTAGAAAATGATCTGCGGGTCTTCCGGGGGCGCCAAGGCGGCCAAAACCACCGGCGTCAGGGCTGAAGCATCGCGCCCGATGTAACGGGTATCGACTCCCCACTCGGCCAAGCGCGAAATGACGTAATCCCCCAGCGCATCCGTACCAACGTTCGTCACGACTGCCGCGCTGTGTCCGTACCGAGCTACGGCCACCGCGACATTCGTGGGGCTTCCGCCAACGGATTTGCGGAAAGTCTGTGGGTCCGTGAAGGCGGCATCGATCTCTTGGGCATACAGGTCCACGCTCACCCGACCGACGGTGATCACCTCGGGTGTGCCCGCCTTGCTCATACCGACTCCTTGGAACGGTCCAAAATGCTCGGCGATCGTGTCACACTTGGCACGCCTGAGCAAGGCTCAGTCCGCGCTCAACCCCAGCGAACGGAGACCTCATGCGGATTCTGGTGATCGGCGCCGGCCGGATGGGCGACATCCGCGCAACGGACCTAAGCGCCGACCCCCGTGTTGACGAGGTTCTCGTCACCAACCGCACCCCGCAGCGGGCCATCGATCTCGCCGAGAAAGTTCGGGGCCGCGCTATCGACTGGGAACAGGCGGCACTCACCGAGGCGGACGCCTACGTGATGGCGCTGGCCACCGATGCCCACAGCGACCTCTTGGACACATTGATCGACCAACGCAAACCAATTTTGTGTGAGAAGCCCATCGCTTTGAGCATCGCAGACACCGAACGGATCTGCGAGAAGGTGGAGGAAACCGGAACGCCCATGCAGATCGGCTTCCAACGTCGATTCGATGTTGGCATCGCCCGTGTCCACCAAGCAATCGGAAGTGGCGCGGTTGGGACGCTCTATGACGTCGTTCTCGCATCGCGCGATCACACACCACCTTCGCGCGAGTTCTTGCCCGGCAGCGGAGGAATCTTTCGTGACCTCCACGTGCATGACCTCGACCTCGTGGCATGGCTGACTGATTCCCCGATTGCCACCGTTCAGGCCACCCGTGCGGTTCGTGGGGAGGGGGACTATGCGGAGTTCGACGACGCCGACATCACTCGGATCATCGCAGTGACCGAATCAGGGATACTCGCCTCAATAGCCGGAGCTCGCCACAACGCCCGCGGCCACGACGTGCGGCTCGAAGTATTCGGTTCGAAAGACTCACTCAGCGCCGGCATCACCTCGCGCACTCCCCTGCTCACGGTCGATGGTCCCGACGTTGGCGTCGACCAGGACCCCTATTCCGGCTTCATCGATCGTTTTCGCGAAGCATTTCGGGCTGAGACGATCGCTTTCGTGGACTTGGTCTGCGGAGGAGCCAATCCGTGTCCACCACAAGCGGCACTCGATGCCATGCGCGCGGCAGTCGCGTGTGAGGCGTCGGTGCGCACAGGCCGCACGGTGAACGTTGAGGACATCCGCGATGACTGAACGGAATGGCGAGAAACGCCCCACAATCCACGATGTGGCTGCACGGGCCGGTGTATCGAAATCTCTGGTCTCCTTGGCGCTGCGCGGATCTACCAAAGTCAGTGACACCAGTCGTGAAGCAATTGAGAAGGCTGCCGCCGAACTTGGGTACCGGCCCAACGCGCAAGCCCGCAGTTTGGCCGATCGTCGCAGCCGCACCATCGGAATCAACATGGCCGAACTCGACAATCCGATATTCCCGCAAATGCTCAGCGGTGCGCACAGCGTGATTCGCGCTCGCGGCTACAACACCATGCTGGTGTCCGGTGAGCGCGACCCCGAACTCGAGAGCACGGAGCTTGCCAAACTACTGGAGTTCCAGGTCGAAGGATTGATGCTTATCTCGCACCGCCTTCCCGCAGCCACCGTGCGCTCATTGGCCGCGGATCTCCCCACAGTCGTACTGACTCTGAGGGGCATCACGGGTCCAGGCATCGACACTGTCACAACGGACGACGAAGCCGGCGCCCGCATGGCGATGCAGCATCTGTTCGACCTCGGCCACACTCGCATCGGGCACATTTCCGGTGGCAGCCTCGAACCCGGGGTGGTGCGCGAACGCGTGTATCGCGAACAGATGGAAGCAGCTGGCCTTTCCACATCGATTCGGGTGTCCCCCGGTGATCTGACGAATTTCGGTGGCCTCGAGGCCGCCAGGCGCATGCTCGAGGAAGGCAAACCACCCACGGCGATTTTTGCCAGCAATGACATCTCGGCTATCGGAGCCATGGCGGCCTGCCAGGAACACGGACTACGAGTACCGGAGGACATCTCGATCATCGGTTACGACGGTGTGGCACTTGGCGCCTTGCGCACACTGAGCTTGACCACTATCGCTCAGCCACTGACCGAAATGGGTCGGCTGGGAGCGGAGCGACTCTTCGACCGCCTGGAAGGTCGCAAGGTCAAAGACCGATCCATCCTCTTGGAACCTGAGCTACTCACCCGCGGCACCACAGCAGCACCGCGCACCTAGTCCGAACTAACTGCCCAACGACTAATCGCCTCCAGTGACTGAGGATTGGCGAGTCCGGACGTGTTGCGCACCGCATCACCATTCACGATGTCCGTCACGGCGAGTTCGGCAAGTTTTCCCGTGACAGTCCGTGGCACCGCTGGTACCGCAACAATCTGAGCAGGAACATGGCGCGGACTCGTCCGCTCGCGGAGCACCTTTCGAATACGAGCACTGAGTTCATCATCGAGAACGACACCCGCAGCAGGCACCACGAACAACACGATCTCGGTGTCGAACTCCACGCGGCGGCCCACCACGATCGATTCGCTGATCTCATCCATGGCATCCACCACCCGGTAGATCTCCGCTGTTCCGATGCGAACTCCTCCTGAGTTCAACGTGGCGTCCGA
>JAQCBM010000078.1 GCA_027729865.1 Actinomycetota bacterium | reverse complement strand
ACGTCAACGACGTCAACGAATCCTCCCAGGAGGCCCACTCAGATCACCGGTTGGTGGGCGAGGGGGGAATCGCACACAGGTTCTTGGGGTTCTCCCCACTTCCGGCATTCGCCGTAGGTGGGTTCATGTGTCGAAGGTACAGCATCACAGGACGATGTCATGACGCGTCGAACAGTTGCTTGCCGGCAGCGTGCCACACCCTCGTGCGACGCTGGCAGCATGAGACGACGCCGCTACACCGTGAGTGCCGAACGCCGCGCTGAGTTCGAGCGGCGCGACGACGAGGATCCGTACCAGTGGATCGCACGCCAGATCGACATGGCGACCCCGTTCGAGGCGACCTGGCTCTTCTTGATGCGGGACTCCGACCTGAAACAGCGTGAGGCCTGGCAGTTCCATCGCCTCGCCATGACGGCGCTCTGGTCACGGCGTGCCTTCTACGCAGTGCTCGTCGGGATTGGCACCCAGATCCTGCTGTTCGGTCTCTCGAACATCTTCGACTGACTGCCCTCGGTGGTGTTTGGGCCACCGCGCGGTAGGACTTTGTCCACGATGCAGCCACGACAACCCATCAACGACAACGGCGTTCCCGCCGGCGAGTTGCTCGAGTACCTCGATGACCGCCGGTTCGACATGCTGTTCGAACAGGGTGAGCGTCGCGGCCTGCGCCGTGGCGAAGCGATCCGCACGGCGCTCGTGACGCTCTGGAAGCTCGATCGCTTCCGGCTCCGCCGGTAGACGATCGACGCGTGCCTGCCCGAAAACGCACGAAAGGCGCCGCCCTCCTGGGTCGGCGCCTCGGTGCTGCGAGGGTTTCAGTTGTGGGTGGTGTGTGTCATGCGGCCCGGGCGAAGCCGGTGCGGGCCATGGCCTCCTTGATTTCTCCGGTGCGACCCTTCACAGCGAGACCGACGATGACGCCGGCCGGATGCTCGTACAGGTCGTCGGTGCTGTCGCCGTCGGCGACGGGCGTCTGGTTCCACTCGGTGGGCAACTTCTTCTTCGGCACGTCGAACACGACAGCGACTCGATGGCCGGCGTCGCACGCATCGACAATGTCGGTGTCGGTCCAACGCTCGTTGGCCGAGTAGACGATCGAGAGGCCCTCGATGGCCGGACGCTCCTCGGGCAACCACTTGGTGTACGTGTAGCCGAGCGGGGCGACGTCGAGCAGACCGGGTGCCACGACCTCCCAACGGATGTCATCGGAGATGTTCACCCGCCAACGGGCCTTGTCCTTGCCGCCCGCCTTGGCGACGGTGCGACGCAACTGGTCGGCCGTGAGCGCCAGGGCGAGGTCGGGACGCATCATGAAGAAGGCGTCACGCAACAGGCGAGTCTTCTGCGTCTGGTCGAGGCTGGCGTGGTAGCTGCAGTTGGTGACACACCCGGCGATGCAACCCATCGTCGCCATCGGGCAGAAGCTCACTCCGAGCGCCGTGTCGAGGTCGGTCTCGGTGCAGTTCAGCGCTGCAGCGATCTTGGCCCGGAAGTCGCTGTCGGCCGCCTTCCAGGCGTCGCCGGCGGAGCGGGCGGCGTGGAGCGTCACCCCGACGGTCGGGATGCCCGCCTTGCCCAACTTGGGGCTGGTGACGTGGTCCGTGAACCAGCGTGAGGCGGAGGCGTAGCCGGCGGCACGGCTGAGAGCGGTCCACACGGCCCACGCTTCGCTGACGACCTCGGGCGTCGCCTGGTCGATGGTCCACGGGGCTCCGCCGAGCTTGTTGATGAGCCGGCGCTCCACCGGGCTCAACTTGTAGGTGTGGCCGTGGACGTCGACGCTGGCACGTCCCACGCTGGTGATGTCGATGACGGTGCTCATGAGCGGCCGTCTCCCTTCCGGCCCCGAAGGGCCTGTCGGGGGGAGCCGCTTCCGGCGGCTCCCCCACCAACCGGGGTGGCTGGCAAGGGAAACCGTGACGGGGTACGCGGTCAGGACACAGGAATCCAGTCACACATGGGAACCGTCACGCGACCGTCATATCTGAACCCTTGGGCGACCGCGCTGCTCCTTGGGAGTTAGGACACAACAGAGCCATACAGAGTGCTCATGGGGTTCTGCTGTTGGATGCACGGGAGACCGCAAGTCGGCCGAACCGAGGTGACCCTTATTCATCTCAAGTCCCTGTCCGAGATACACCGCGATTGCGCTTCCACGTCGGGCCTACAGGTCGATCCCTCGAGGAACTCGTTGAGCCGTCCTGTGGTCCCTGGAGGCTTTCGTGTGTACAGAGCTTCGCGTGGTTAGCTCGCTTGATTGAGGGTCAGCAGGTCGAGCGTGCTCCGATGCAGGAGCAGTATCCATCCCTGTGACACCCATTCGGTAGTTTCAGGCAGGTGAGTTCAACTACCAACCCGAGAACGCAGGATGTAAGTCCGCGGCCCCTGATGAAGTGGGCGGGTGGCAAGACGCAGTTGTTGCCTCAGCTGACAGCAGCGGCGCCGGACACTTACGGCCGGTACATCGAGCCATTCCTCGGTGGAGGTGCGTTCTACTTCCACCTACGACCATCCTCGGCAGTGGTCGCGGACTCAAACGGCGAACTGATCGCCATGTATCGGGCGGTCGCCGACGATCCGGACGCTGTCTTCGAAGCACTGCAGGTGATGGAGAACACCGAGGAGTACTTCTACGAAGTTCGAGCCCTCGACTGGACATCGCTGACAGCGTCAGCTGCGGCAGCGCGGATGCTCTTCCTCAACCGAACCTGCTTCAACGGGCTGTACCGCGTAAATCGCAAAGGGCAGTTCAACGTTCCCTTCGGCCACTATGCCAAGTTGTCGCTGCCTGACCTCGCACAACTCAGAACTGCCGCAGGTGTTCTCCGCTCAGCTGAGATCGTCGAAGGGGACTACCTGGATGTCCTCGGCCGCTACGCATCGCCTGGGGACCTCGTGTTTCTCGATCCGCCCTATGTGCCGGTCGGCGTCTACTCAGACTTCAAGCGCTACACGAAGGAGCAGTTCTCGGAGGATGACCATCGCAAGCTGGCCATCGAGGTGCGGCGCCTCGCCGATCTTGGATGCCATGTTCTGCTCACAAACTCGAACCATCCACTCGTGCATGAGTTGTACAAGGGATTCCGCATCGAAGTCCTTCCAACGAAGCGCTTCATCAATTCGAAGGGCAACGGTCGGACTGGCGAGGACGTGTTAGTGGTTTGCACGAAGGGTGCGTCCACATGAGTATCGCGGAGAATCGAGCCAGGCTCGAACAACGGGATCTCTACCCTTCGACCCGCTTCATGGGCTCGAAGCGAAAGCTCCTTGACGACATTTGGGCGGTCGCAAGCCAGTTCCAGTACGACACAGCGATCGACCTGTTCGCCGGAAGTGGTGTGGTGTCATACATGTTCAAGGTGAACGGTGCTCGGGTCATCTCGAACGATCACATGCACATGTCATGGCAGTACACCAAGGCGATGGTGGAGAACAATCGGCGGCGCCTACCCAGCTCCACGGTAGAGCGACTCCTTCACGACACCGGGAAGTCGGACCGTTTTGTCGAGGAGACATTTTCGGGCCTCTACTTCACCGATGACGAGAACCGCCTCATTGACAGAGTTCGATCGAACATCAACGCGCTCAGCAACACCTATGACCGTGCGATCGCAACGGCAGCGCTGATGCGGGCATGCACCAAGAAGCGCGCCCGTGGCATTTTCACTTACGTCGGCCTCCGCTACGACGACGGCAGGCGCGATCTACAGCTATCGCTCGACGAGCACTTCCGACTGGCAGTCGCTGTGATCAACGATGCGATCTTCAGCAATGGGAAGCGCAACGTCGCGATCTGCGGCGACGCATTGCAGGTCGCAACACCAAAGAACGCTTTGGTCTATATGGATCCGCCTTACTACTCCCCGCTCTCGGACAACGAGTACGTCCGCCGGTATCACTTCATCGAAGGGATCGCTCGTGGGTGGGATGGGGTAGAGATCCAGGACCACACGAAGACCAAGAAGTTCGCCAGTTACGCAACGCCGTTCTCCAGCCGCAATGGGGCGTACGAGGCCTTCGACTCACTGTTCAAGAAGTTCCGGAAGAACATCCTGATGGTCTCCTACGCGTCGAACGGCCTTCCCACGATGGACGAGATCATCGACCTCATGCGTCGATACAAGACCGAGGTGGACGTTGTCCCCGTTGAGCATCGCTACTCATTCGGGAACCAGGGCCACAAGGTGAACGACAACAACAACGCCGTGCGCGAGTATCTCTTCGTTGGCTATTGAGGAGGTCGGCGGGTGAAGCCATGGCAGTTCGGGAACACGTCAGTACGGTCCGCCACGCGATTGCGCGACGGTCTGATGGTCCTCACGGACTCGGGGCGCGAGGGGGCACTTCGGGGACAAGACGGCGATTTGGCTTGGCGCGACATTCTTGGCGAGGCAGGAGTGGTCGAGCTCGGTGAGGATCAGACCTACTCAGTCGGCCGGAAGTGGCGCGCCGCGATGTGCCGCTTGGGTTTCCTCTACGACGACGTTGGAGCGGCGATCCAGAGCAAAGTCGGCAAGATGGACTACATCACGCCGAGCGGCCATCGCCTGATCGAGGCCGCGTCCGGGCCGGCCCAGCAGGAGTGTTATCTCCGCGCCCTCGCAGGTTTGTGGCTGGACGTCAGTTCAGACAGACACAAGGTCGCCGGAGACTTCTCCCCGCTTCGACACGTTCTCCGGGTCCTCCGAGAGGTGGAGGCCACCACAGGAAGCAGTGGCATCACAGCTGTGGAGTTCGCAGTCTTCGTTCAAACGACCGACGACACGACCGCCGTGGGCTCAATCGTGAAGGAGATCGTGGCCTACCGCAAGAAGAGGCTGGCCGCGACGAACAAGAAGAAGTTCGACGACGCCGCAATCATCGCAGAGGCCAAAGCTGAAGGCGCGGTTAGTCCCTCCACATATCGCGACTACATGGACATGAACCTTCGCTATCTCAAGGCAACCGGACTGTTCCACGCCTTCGGCAGAGGAATCTCATTGGTGCCGCTGAAGGGCGTCTTGATCGACGGCTTGATCAGCCAGACGACAGCACCGGAGAACGTCATTGCCTACTGGGTGCAGCTGACAAACGGCGCTGAATTGCCTACCGACAACAAGGCAAGCGCCGAGAAGGCCCTGGGTTACGTTCGGAAGGAAGCCGAGAAGCGTGGCATCAAGGTCAAGGCCGCACCTGCACCCGGAGCAGCGGTCGCGGACATCAGCCGCCTCCGACACGACATCGAACTCACTCTGGCCCTGGACGACGAGATGCAGTTCTACCGAGACCAGAGGACCGCCTGGGAGGAGATCGCCGAGTTCCTGGCGCTCCTCAACGGCAAGAAGCCGGTGGCCGGCAGCGACATCATCATCCCCTCGAGCGAGGGTCCGGCCTACTTCGAATGGACGCTCTGGCGGGCGTTCCTTGCGATCAACACCCTGGCGAATGCCCCGTTCGAGGCACGCAAGTTCGCGGTCGACCAGGACATGCGGCCACTCGGCCACGCCCCGGGTGGTGGACCGGACCTCGTGTTTGAGTTCGACAAGTTCGTGCTCGTCGTCGAGGTCACGCTGAGTACGAGCATCCGTCAGGAAGGCACGGAGGGGGTGCCAGTACGCCACCATGTGCACTTGGTACAAAGGGAGTATCCCAAGAAGCCGGTATACGGCCTGTTCATCGCACCGAAACTTGCTCCTTCGACCGTCGACACCTTCAAGGCCCGCAAGTGGTATCCGCCTGAAGGCGGGGACGCCGTCGAGGTGTCCATCGTGCCAGCCAAACTTGAGCAGTTTCGAGATCTGTTCGTTGCCATGTTTCTTGGCGACAAAGCCACGCCAGAAGTCATGCTCGATGTCGTTGAGAAAGCGATTGACGAAGCAGCGAAGCACGAGTCGCCGTCGAAGTGGGAGAAGGCAATCGACTCCATCTTCGAGGGTGCCACTGCTGCACTGGTCGCCTGAGCCCTACAGCGTCGAGATATCAATTAGACCATCTTCAGCACCACTGTTCACTTCTGACAAACAAGCAAATTCAGGCGAGCGAGAGCGGCGATGTCGACGTCTGCCAGAAGACCCGTGTTGCTCTGTAGTGCTGGTTGCATGATCGAGGTCGGGTGCTGGGTGTGGCCGACGCCGAGTGCGTGGAGGAGTTCGTGGATGATGAGCGCCTGGTGTGATCGTGGCCCGGAACCTGGGGTGAGTCCGGCGAGAGCGCTTACGTCGAGGAGGACCCAGCCGGCGTAGGCGTGCGGGCCTCGGTAGTAGAGGCCACCAGTGCCGTAGGCGCCAGGTGACAGTAGGTCGGTGGCGTCGGGCTGGGTGAGGTCGTCGACGGCGATCACGATCTCGGCTCCCGCCGCTGCGGCGACGTCGGCGAGCGTGTCCTCGGTCGGGATGACAGCCAGGTCGTAGGTGCGCCGCAGTCGGTACGGCGATCCAGCGGTGATGTGTTCGAGGCTGGCGTCGATGTCATCGACGAGCTGGAGCCGCTGCGCCTCAGGGACTCGGGCGAGGTTGATGGCGACGTCGAGGTCGGCGTTGCAGGGCCAGGCGATCGGCGGGTCTCCGTCGATGAGCGGCTTCCAGCCGCCGTCACCGGTTGGGGCGTTGGCCGACGCGGTCGGCACCGGTCCGGGTGGGGATACCCACAGCGCACCGGCGATCGAGAGCAGCACCAAACCCAGACCCACGAGCACGTCGTCGACGACGGTCGGGATGGGGCGGCGCATCAGTGGTCGAGCACCCACCTCAGAAGGTCTCGACCATCGATCTCGGGGTGGCGCCGGCCGACGTGTTCGAGGGCGGCGAGGATCGCATCGGTCATGAAGTCGGGCAGGTGTCCGGCGATCGAGGCGGTGGCGGCGAGACCTTGGAGCGTGAGATCCCACCGGTCGGCTGGGCAGGCCTGGTCGTGGAGCGCACACCGTTCGGGTTGCTGCACGAGGGTGCCGCACCAGCCGCAGTGCAAACACGTGCCGGTGTCTGGGACGGGCCTGATCCAGCGTCGGGTCGGGGCGTCGGGCATGACGGCGCTGGTGAGTTCGGCGAGGCAGTCGAGATCGCAGAACACCCAGAACTGGCCGGTGAACGGGTTCTTGAGGGCGCACGGCTCGTCGGGGGGTGTGGTGTTCTCCTCTCTCTTGGTCACGCAGTGCAGCGTGACGCCGGTTGCCAGCACGGCACTCCCCACCAACCCCAGGTAGATGGCGGTTTTCGAGCGCGTCACGTTTCCGCGAAGACGGCCACAACAGGCGAGAAAGCGGCCTCGTCGCGGAAACGTCGGCACTCGGTTCACGGCCCCCGTCGATGGCGCGGGGGTGGGTGCAGTTCTTGCACCCCCCTCATCACGGGTTCCATGGGAGGACTGTGAACCGCCGTTCCGTCGGCTCTCCAGCTTGAACCCGAACAACCATGAACAAACCACGGACAGACCGGGACAACCATCTCGTCAACCCACCTCCTTGCCGGTACGGCGCGCGTCGTGACCGTGGGGGCCATGACAAAGCCGACCACCCCCACGAACACTGTCGCCGAGGAACTCGACCGCTCCAGCAAGGCCGCCCTGCTGCGCATGGTGCTGCCGCCGGTGTACCTCGAGCACTTCACACTCAAGGAGTACCGGTGGCGGTGGGCCGACATCATCTCGGCCGACCCTGCGCCATCGGCACGCATGCATCACGCGGCGATGACGATCGCCATGCGCAACTTCAACGCCTACGGCGAGGCTCATCCGAAGGTCTCGACCATCGCCTCGGCCATGCACGTCTGCGTGAACACGGCGCGTACCGCACTCAAGGAGCTCGAGCAGTACGGATGGCTCCACATCCAGGAACGCAAGGGAGAAACCAACCTGTTCCAGGCTCTGCTTCCCGCATCCTGCGAACCGACGATCATCAAGCTGGCCACAAGGCGTCATCGGGATGCCAGCACCAGCCCCGATGCATTTGCCGTCGCACACCAAACGGCGACCGGGCTCGTCACTGCGCTCGGAGGCGACGTCAACGACGACGCGGCGTTCGCACGAATCCGGGGGCAGATCTCCTCGATCCTCAGCAGCGCAGCCGACGTCGAGGTCGAGGCCCGGTTCGTCATCGACTATGTCCTCGACGAACTCCCCCGCCAGATCGAGAACCCCGTCGGTCTGTGCCACAGCCGACTCGGTGAGTATCACCGCAAATTCGCACGGGGCCGGACACGGCCGGTGCCGGTGAACGT
>JAQCBM010000077.1 GCA_027729865.1 Actinomycetota bacterium | reverse complement strand
CCCGACCCGCAGCGGTGAAGGCAACGGCGGGTGGCGTCGCTGCCGCCAAGGGGTGTTTGCGACAGTGACGCCAGCACCCCGACTGGCGCACATTCATGGATCCGGTCGACGCATATCTGGCCCGGTTGGGCACGGCTCATTCACGACGCACCGTCACCTCGGCCATCCGCTGTCTCGAACGAGCCCACGGTGGGCCGATCGTGTGGGCGACGTTCAGGTATGCCGATGCGCTGCACATCCGTGGTGAGTTGTCGAAGCTGTCCTGGTCATGGGCGACGACGTGCTGGACCGTTCTCCGACAGTTGCTGGTGGAGGCACGGGCGCTGGGTGTCGTGGATGCTGGACTGGTCAGCGATGTGTTGGCGGTGCCCCGCCTGCGGGGGTCGGCGGGCCGGCTAGGACGTGACATTGACGACGGTGAGATCGACGCACTCTTTGATGCCATTGATCCGGCATCGACGACAGGGCTGCGGGACGGGGCACTGCTCGTGTTGTTGGCGCTCGGAGGGCTTCGACGCTCAGAAGCAGTGGCGGTGAAGGTCGAGGACTGGTGTCGGGTTACCTCTCGGCTGACGGTGGTGTGCGGGAAGGGGCGCCGGTCCCGGGAAGTGCCCCTGCCGCGGTGGGCGGGAGAGATGATCGATGACTGGTTGGCGGTGCATCCGGGTGACGGGATGTTGTTGCGGTCGGTGGACCGGTGGGGGAGAGTTGGTGGAGAGTTGGCGGTGCGGTCGGTGCAGTACCTCCTCGAACGTCTATGCGCTCGGGCAGGTGTGCCGGCGTTGTCGCCGCACGCCCTGCGAGCCCACCGGATCACCGCTGTCATCGACGCCTCTGACCCGTTGTTGGCGAAGTCGCTGGCAGGGCACGCCAACGTGTCGACCACGGCGCGGTATGACCGGAGGGGGATCGATCATCTGGCAGCGGTGGTGGACGGTATGGATCGGCGGCGACGACCGCCGCTGCGGGTCGTGTCGTGAGCTGATCCCGACCGTGGGTTCCGCTTCTGGATGCGGACTAGCTAAAGAAATCAGAAATCTGGTCGAGAACCGCGATGCGGGCCGCTTCGTGACCGACTGAACCACTGCCGGGTTCCCCACCCCGGTCTCTGCACAGGGGCATTAGGAGGTAGTCATCATGTCTTCGGTACCGAGTCCACACAACGGACTCCCCGCCACACCCCCGCACACCGTCATCGAGAACCGCCCGCCGGGTCGTGCCCGCATGCGGATCCTCGAAGGCAACGAACGCCCAGACCGCACCTGGCATATCGGTCCCTACACCATCGAGGTCTGCGGCTGGACGTGGGATTCGTTTCCAATGGCGTACCACCGCTGCGGGACACCCCAGGCCGATTCCTGGGTTGCCGTCACCCGGCAAGGAGATATGCGGCGTCTCGCAATCACCCGCTACCGCGCCCGCAGCCACTATGTCGCGGTTCGAGAAGCAGTCGGCTGGGACACCTACCGAGCCGTGAGATCCGCTCGGACGGCGACGGAGATTCCCCTCACCGAGGACATCGAGGCTGAGATCCTCGACTGGATCACCTCCTTCGACCGACGCAGGGCACGGCCATGACCCTGCCGCACCTCCCGAGAGGAAGATCGTTGCGGTGATCGCCCCGCAACCACTGCCACCAACATCGCGGAAACACATGTTTGTCCCTGGGTCCAGTCATCAGTTCTGTCACCGCCAGCAGACCACGTTGCCTAACTCTGGCCCGCATGAGGGCGGAGAGATGCTTTCATGTGAAAACCCTGTGCGACGTGGGAGTGTCATAGCGACGCAACTACACCCCTGGCCTACAGTTCGAGGGGACGATTGGTGTGTGCGCCCGGTCACAGACCCCAAGGTTGGAGACGTTTACTAGTCATGTCCTCTGAGACGATCAAGAATCACGCCGCATTTATCTGGTCGGTTGCTGACCTGTTGCGTGGTGACTACAAGCAGTCCGAGTACGGCCGGGTCATCATGCCGCTCACCGTGTTGCGTCGCCTTGATTGTGTGCTGGAACCAACAAAAAGCCAGGTTCTTGATCGGTATTCCAAGCTCAAAGGGTCGATCGACAACATCGACCCGGTGCTCGAAACCGTGTCGGGTGAGCAGTTCTTCAATACGAGTCCGTTGGATTTTCGAAAACTGCTCGATGACCCCGGTCAGATCGCCGGGAACTTGCGTGCCTACATCGCTGGGTTCTCCGCCTCGGCGCGCGACATCATCGAGAAGTTCGACTTCGACACCCAGATCACCAAACTCGACCGCGCCAACCTGCTGTATCTGGTCGTGTCGAAGTTCGCGGAGATCGACCTGCACCCCGAACAGGTCTCCAACTTGGAGATGGGCTACCTATACGAGGAGTTGATCCGCCGGTTCTCCGAACTGTCGAACGAGACCGCTGGTGAACACTTCACCCCACGTGAAGTGATCCGGTTGATGGTGAACCTGTTGTTCATCGAAGACAACGACGTGCTCACCAAACCCGGCACCGTCCGCACCATCTTCGACCCGGCGTGCGGCACCGGCGGCATGCTCTCGGTCGCGGAGGACTACCTGCGTCAGTTGAACCCTGGTGCACGCCTCGAAGTGTTCGGCCAGGAACTCAACGAAGAGACCTACGCAATCTGCCGCTCAGACATGATGCTCAAAGGCCAAGACGCCTCCCACATCACGGTCGGCAACTCGTTCTCCGAGGACGGCCACGCCGGCCGGACGTTCGACTACTGCTTGGCGAACCCACCGTTCGGTGTCGAATGGAAGAAGGTCCAAGACGTCGTCAAGAACGAGGCCGACAAGTTGGGGTTCCGAGGCCGGTTCGGTGCTGGTCTGCCCCGTATCAACGACGGCAGCTTTTTGTTCTTGCAGCACATGATCTCGAAGATGAAGCCGGTCGAGGACGGCGGGTCGCGGATCGCGATCGTGTTCAACGGCTCCCCGCTGTTCACTGGTGCCGCCGGGTCAGGTGAGAGCGAGATCCGCCGGTGGATAATCGAGAACGACTGGCTTGAAGCAGTCGTCGCGCTCCCAGACCAGATGTTCTACAACACTGGGATCTCCACCTACTTCTGGATCGTCACGAACCGCAAGAGCCCCGAACGACGCGGCAAAGTCCAACTCGTCGACGGCCGTGAGATGTTCTCGAAGATGCGCAAGAGCCTCGGCGAGAAACGCAAAGAGATCTCCGACACCCAGATCGAGGACATCACCCGCCTGTACGCCGAGTTCACCGAGGGCGATCACGTCAAGATCTTCCCGAACGAAGCATTCGGCTACCTGCGCATCACCGTCGAACGACCACTCCGAGCCGTCTGGCGCCCATCCGGCTTTATGACGCTCCTCTCGGAGCAACCGGCCGACGATTGGATGTGGGAACACGAGCACCGCATCGATGCCGCGATCAGTCATCTGCCGGACCAACCGAACCAGAAGAAGGCCGAGGCGGCGATCAAGAAGGCTCTCCCGGACCTCGCCGCGAAACAGGTCAAAGCCCTCGCCGCACTCATCCGCATCCCCGACGACGCGATCGTGACGGATGCGAAAGGCAACCCCGAACCCGACAGCGACCTGCGCGACAACGAGAACGTCCCGCTACCCGCAACCCCTGTCAACTGGGAAGCCGACGCCACCGACCGGCTCGAAACCATCGAATACCGGACAGCGATCGACGACTACGTCACCGCCGAAGTCCACCCCTATGTTCCCGACGCCTGGGTCGAGCACGACAAAACCAAAATCGGCTACGAGATCCCACTCACCCGACACTTCTACACATACGTCCCACCCCGCCCACTCGCCGAGATCGACGCCGAAATCAAACAACTCGAAACCGAAATCCAAGAACTACTGCGCGGGGTAGCGGAGTGAGTGGCGAAACGGCAATCCCTTGGACTCCGTCGCTGCCATCATCGTGGGCGGTGCAGCGAACAAAGACGCTCGCATACAGGTCAAAGACCCTCAACTCGGATCGAAGCGAGAGGCAAGTGCTCTCGCTGACGCTCCGAGGGGTGGTGGACAATGACCCGGAAAACCCAGAAGGACTCGTGCCTGAGGACTATGCGACCTACCAGCTTTTTGAGCCCGACGATTTGGTGTTCAAGCTGATCGACCTCGAGAACGTGCGGACCAGTCGGGTTGGTTTAGTGCCCAAGCGCGGGATTATGAGTTCGGCATATTTGCGGCTGAGACCGCGCCCGGGCGTGTGCGTCCGATTTCTGTACTGGTCGTTCTTCGATTTGTATAACCGACAGATCTTCAATCACCTAGGAAGTGGTGTCCGTTCGACTCTCGGTGCTGAGGACGTACTCAACTTGCCGCTCCCGGTTCCACCACTCGCTATCCAGCGGGCGATCGCCGACTACCTCGACACCGAGACAGCACGCATCGACGCCCTCATCGCCAAGAAGCAGCGTCTGTCAGACTTAGTCGCTGAGCGGGAGTCGCGGGCCTTCGCAGATGCGCTGATCAGCCGCGGGATCCGGTGGCCGAAGAGCCTCGACGACTTAGAACGCGCCGAGCCAGAGGGTGATTATCGAATCATCCAACTGTCTCAGTGTCTGGATCAGTTGACGAACGGTTACGTCGGTCCCACACGCGACATCCTTGTTGAGGATGGGGTGCCCTACATCCAGTCTCTCCACATAAAGAGCGGCGTGATTGATTTCGAGCGGCGGCCATTTTTTGTCACTCCCGAATGGCACGCCTCTAGGCCCCGAATCCACCTGCGGAAGGACGACGTTCTGATCGTGCAGACGGGGGACATCGGACAAGTTGCCGTGGTGCCCCAGGCTTTCGGCGAGGCCAGTTGTCACGCACTTCAGATTGCCCGTGTGCGGCCTTCCCTTGTGACAGGCCCATACCTCGCGGAGTATCTCCGCAGCAGCCTGGGTTACCAGTCGCTTCTCAGCCGGGCGACCGGTGCCCTTCATCCTCATCTTGAGGGCGGTATCCGCAATGTGCCTGTAATCGTGCCACCGCTCCTCGTGCAGGAGGCCTTGGTCGATGAAATCGCTGTCCGAAGACGACAGTCCAAGCTCGTTGTTGAGCGACTCAGCCGTCAGATCGAACTTCTGCGTGAACGTCGTCAGGCGTTGATTACGGATGCGGTGACGGGTGAGTTGGAGGTCCCGGGGGTGGCGGCGTGAGTGTGTCGGAGAAGGGGTTCGAGGACGCGATCGAGGCGTCGCTGCTCGCCAGCGGCTACCTGAAATCTGAACCGTCGAACTTTGATCGCGTCCTCGGTTTGGACACGGCTGAGCTGTTCGCGTTTATCGGGGCGACGCAGGCGAGGGCGTGGGAGCAGTTGTTGGCTCGCGGTTACGGCAACGATCCGGATGCAGCGCAGAAGGGGTTCGCGAAACGACTCGCGTCTGAGATTGATTCGCGTGGCACGGTTGATGTGTTGCGTCACGGTGTCGTCGATTACGGGGTGACGATTCAGTTGGCGTATTTCAAGCCGGCGCATGGCCTGACCCCTGAGTTGCAGGTGAAGTATGCGGCGAATCGGGTGTCGGTGACTCGCCAGTTGCGGTACGAGACCGGTAGCGAGAAGTCGTTGGATCTGGCGTTGTTGGTGAACGGGATCCCGACGGCGACAGCGGAGTTGAAGAATCCGTTGACCGGTCAGAACGTTGAGCACGCGGTCTCGCAGTATCGGACGGATCGTGATGCGGGGAATGTGACGTTGGCGAAGCGTGCGGTGGTGCATTTCGCTGTGGATCCGGATCGGGTGGCGATGACGACCCGGCTTGATGGTGCGAGCACTCGGTTCTTGCCGTTCAACCAGGGCTCTGGTGGTGCTGGTCGGTCGGGTGGTGCAGGGAACCCGCCGTCAGTGGATGGGCATCGGACGGCGTATCTGTGGGAACAGGTGTGGGAACGCGACGCTTGGCTTGATCTGTTGGCCCGGTTCATTCATGTCGAACAGCCTGCCAAGGGTGCGAAAGGCAAGAAGAAGCAGGCGACGACGATTTTCCCGCGGTTCCATCAGTGGGACGCGGTTCGCAAACTCGAAGTGGACGCGAAGGCGAACGGTGCCGGGCAGAACTACATGGTTCAGCATTCGGCCGGGTCGGGGAAGTCGAACACGATCGCGTGGATCTGTCACCGGCTGTCGAACCTGCACGATGCCGGCGATGTGAAGGTGTTCGACAAGGTGATCGTGATCACTGACCGTCTGGTGTTGGACCGGCAGTTGCAGGACACGATCTACCAGTTCGAGCACGCCAAAGGCGTCGTGGTGAAGATCGACAAGAACTCCGCGCAGCTCGCTGACGCGTTGGTGGGGGAGCAGGCGAAGATCATCATCACGACGTTGCAGAAGTTCCCGTTCGTGTTGGACAAGCTCGCTGACGCACCAGCACGTCGCTATGCGGTCGTGATCGACGAAGCCCACTCGTCCCAGACCGGTGAGTCAGCGAAGGATCTGCGTGCCGCGCTGTCGAAAGGCCAGAGCGAGGATGAGGCGTTGACGGCTGCCGAAGCCGCGGAGGCTGCGGAGGAGGCGGCTCGTGGTGATGGTGAAGATCAGGTGGCGGTGTCGGTCGCGGGGCGTGGCCGGCAGGACAACATCTCGTTCTTCGCGTTCACCGCGACACCAAAAGCCAAGACGCTCGAGTTGTTCGGTCGCCGGGAGTCGACCCCGGATGGGGATCGGTTCGTGCCGTTCCATCTGTATTCGATGCGCCAAGCGATCGATGAGGGCTTCATCCACGACGTGCTCGGGAACTACACGACCTACAAGACCTACTGGAAGATCGAAAAGACGATCACCGACGACCCGGAGCATGACAAGTCGCGGGCGAAAGCGGCGATCGCCCGGTTCGTGTCGTTGCATCCGACGAACCTTGCGCAGAAGGCTGAGATCATCGTCGAGCATTTCCGGCAGCACACCGCCCACAAGGTCGGCGGCCGGGCGAAAGCCATGGTGGTGACCTCATCACGGTTGCATGCGGTCCGTTACAAGCAGGCGATCGACCGGTACATCGCCGAGAAGAACTACGCCGACGTCGCAGCGTTGGTGGCGTTCTCCGGGAAAGTGATCGATGAGGGTGATGAGTTCACCGAAGCGCAGATGAACGGTCATCCCGAGTCAGAAACCGCGGAGCAGTTCGATACGGACGACTATCAGGTGTTGATCGTGGCCGAGAAGTTCCAGACCGGTTTCGACCAGCCGCTACTGCACACGATGTACGTCGACAAAATCTTGACCGGCTTGAACGCAGTCCAAACGCTGTCGCGTTTGAACCGGATCCATCCGGACAAGAAGGACATGTTCGTGTTGGATTTCCGCAACGAGACCGAGGACATTCAGGCTGCGTTCGCTCCATGGTTCGAACGGACCGAAGCGATCCCGACCGACCCGAACTTGTTGTGGGACACCCACCGGATACTCATGGACAACTCGGTGATCCACGTTGACGAGATTCCTGCGGCGGTGTCGGCGTTGCTGGCCGGGAAGAACGTCGCGAACCACGAACAGGTGTATGCCGCGCTTGATCCTGTGCTCACCCGGTTCATGGAACTTGGTGAGGACGACCAGGACGAGTTCCGTGACGTGCTCGGACGGTTCGTGTCGCTCTATGGGTTCATCGCCCAGATCGTCAGTTTCACCGACGCCACCCTCGAACGCGACTACGTCTACTGCCGGGCCCTACAAGCGCGCCTACCGGGCCAAGACGCCGAACGGATCGACATCGGATCCGAGGTCGCGCTCACCCATCTGCGCACCGAACAAACCTTCGAAGGCACCGCAGCGCTGACCGAGGGAGATGGCACGATCGAAGCGATCTTCTCCGGCAAAGGCAAACAACACGACCCTGACCACGAAGCACTCTCCACGATCATCGAAGCGCTCAACGAACGTTTCGGCACGAACCTGAACGAACAGGACCAGTTGCTGTTCGACCAGTTCGAAGAAACCTGGCTCGCCGACCCCGAAGTCGGAGCTCAGGCACGCAACAACGATTTCGAGAACTTCCGACTCGTGTTCGACCGCATGTTCATGGGAACCGTCGTCGGCCGAATGGACGACAACGAAGCCATCTTCAAACGTGTCCTCGACGACCCTGAGTTCCAGAAGACGTTGATGGACCTGTACGCGCTGCGCGTCTATCAGCGGCTGAGGGAGCCCACAGAGAACAACTGAGACCCTGGCCTGGGAACACTGCTGCAGAACGGCATTGGCGGCAGTCAGTCGCTGGACGCTTCGGGTGTCGTGAGTCGGCGAATCAGGTTCGACAGCTCCCACT
>JAQCBM010000076.1 GCA_027729865.1 Actinomycetota bacterium | reverse complement strand
CCCTTCACCGATCGCTGCATGTCCGTGACTTCTTCGGGGCGTTCGTCAACGAGGACAACCATCAAGTGAGTCTCTGGATTGTTCTCGGTAATGGCGTTGGCGATGGCTTGCAGAACCATCGTCTTGCCCGCCTTGGGCGGCGACACGATCAAGCCGCGCTGACCCTTACCGATGGGTGCGACCAGGTCGATCACCCGGGTTGTCAGGTTCTGCGGTGTGGTCTCAAGTCGCAGGCGATCCTGCGGGTACAGCGGTGTCAACTTGGAGAATTCCGGTCGATTTTTGGCGGCCTCAACATCTCCGCCGTTGATCGATTCCACGGATACCAAAGGATTGAACTTCTCGCGCCGCTCACCGTCGCGCGGTTGGCGAACCTGGCCGGTAATCGCATCGCCCTTGCGGAGCCCGTACTTGCGCACTAGCGAGAGCGATACGTACACGTCATTGGGTCCGGGGAGGTAGCCACTGGTGCGCACGAAGGCGTAGTTATCCAAAACGTCCACAATGCCGGCCACCGGTGCGAGCACGTCATCTTCGGAGACCACGGGCTCTGCCTCGCTAAATCCACCCTTACGGTCGCGGCGGTCGCGGAATCGATCACGACCACGTCGGCGGCGTCGCCCACCATCATCGCGGTTGTCCCGGTCACCGCGGTTGTCCCGGTCACCGCGGTTGTCTCGGTCACCGCGGTTGTCCCGGTCACCGCGGTTGTCCCGGGTGCCGCGATCTTCGCCACCGGAACTCTCGCGCTCACCGCGCGGTTCGCCCACGGACTTCGGAGCCGACGCTTCACTGCTCTTGTCTGCGGAGTCCGCCGCGCCTGCGGGGCGCGAGGCACTGCGCGTGCGCCGCGGGGCTCCGCCTTGCTTTTGTCGCTCGCTGATCGCGGCGATCAAATCTTGCTTGCGCATACCACTCGATCCGGTGATGCCCAACTGCTGCGCGAGTTGCTTGAGTTCAGGCAACAGCATTGAAGCCAGGCTGCTGCCGCGGTCGGCAGCACGAGATGTGGTGGTGTCGGTCATGGTGTCCTTCGGATTACCGGACTCCCGCTCGGGAGTGTGATGGAGGCCCCATCGGCGCTTTACCGATCGTGGGGCCGCCTCGTGAATCTGGCTCTAGAGATCCTCTGGGGAAAAAGAACCAGAATTTCGCCCTCAGGCGCATTCTTCGAAACGCTACTAATCGTAAAGCATGTTCCAAGTCAGCCTACGAGGCACAGAAAAGGTATCACCCCGCTCATCCGGAGGTGGGTAGGGGGCTTTCGTGTGCCCCACGCCCGCTTATCTGAATCTCCCGGACCACCCACCCCGATGTTTCGGCAGCGATCGACTCGATCATCTCCACTGCACGCGCTTGATCGGTGAGGACGACGACAGACGGGCCAGCTCCGGAGATCGCCGCCGCGAGTCCGGCGCCACGCAGCCTCTCGACGAGTTCGACCGAAGCGGGGTACACCCCGGCACGCGCCTGCTGATGGAGGCGATCGGATGTAGCTTCGAAGAGGAGATCTGGTGCTCTGGTGAGGGCGTGGACCAGCAGGGCAGAGCGCGCCAGGTTGTGACGAGCATCGTCGTACGTCACGGAATCAGGCAAAACCTCGCGGGCGGTCACCGTGGGCAAGGTTTCGACCGGCACGATCAAAACTGCGCGCACAGCTTCGTGCGGATCCAATCGCACAGCGCCAGGGTGACCGCTGTCGTCTAGCCAGGCAACGGTGAAACCTCCGTGTAGTGCCGCAGCAAGATTGTCCGGATGCGATTCCATCGTGATTGCTGTGGCCAACAGGGCCTCATCGTCAAAGAGGACATTGGCCGAGGCTTCGGGAACTGCGTTTTGTTCCACCATCGCTCGGGCCAGGGCCATGCCCCCAATGATTGCCGCCGCCGACGACCCCAAACCGCGACCGTGCGGGATGGCATTGCGGCAACGGAGCACGAAACCTGGTGGTTGACACCCCATGGCATCGAAGGCGATGCGCATGGCCTGCACCACCAGATGGTTTTCGTCGCGCGGCACTTCATGCTCGCCTTCACCGGCAACCTCGACGAGGACACCTTCGTCTTCGGTCACCATCGCGATGAGTTCGTCGTAGACACTCAACGCCAGGCCCATTGAGTCGAAGCCGGGGCCAATGTTGGCGCTACTGGCAGGCACCAACACTCGGACCGGTTCGCTGCGAAACACAAGACTCATCTCACGCCGCCGTCAATCAGCTAAGCCAAGGGCACGGGCGGCCGCCGTGACTTCTACAGGTACAACCACTGGTTCGGGAGCCGCATCCAGAGCCCACTGAGGATCCTTCAATCCGTTTCCTGTCAGCGTCACCACGATCACCTGCCCCGGGTCCAGTTGTCCCGCCTGTTTCATCTTCAGCAGTCCGGCAACACCGGCGGCGCTGGATGGTTCACAGAAGAGGCCTTCGGTTGCGGCCAACAAGCGGTAAGCCGCGAGGATTTCGTCGTCGGTCACGGAATCGATCACGCCACCGGAGTCATCGCGTGCGGCAATAGCTGCATCCCACGATGCCGGGTTCCCAATGCGGATCGCGGTTGCGATGGTTTCCGGTTTGGCCACCGGGGCACCCTCGACCAACGGCGCAGCGCCAGCGGCCTGGAAGCCCCACATGCGCGGAAGTGAGTCGCTGATGCCATCGCGCTGGTACTCCATATATCCGCGCCAATAAGCAGTGATGTTTCCAGCGTTACCGACCGGCAGGGCGTGAATATCTGGAGCGCGCCCGAGCATGTCGACCACTTCGAAGCTCGCGGTCTTTTGTCCTTCAATGCGAACGGGGTTCACACTGTTCACGAGTGACACCGGATACGAGTCGGACAGTTCCCGCGCAATCGTGAGGCAGTCGTCGAAGTTTCCATCAATCTGCAACAAGGTGGCGCCGTGCACGATCGCCTGCGCAAGTTTGCCCATGGCGATCTTGCCTTGGGGCACGAGTACACCGGAAACCATGCCCGCCTTGACCGCATAGGCAGACGCACTCGCCGAGGTGTTGCCCGTCGATGCGCAGATGACGGCCTTCGCACCTTCCTCAGCAGCTTTGCTGATGGCCAGGGTCATACCTCGGTCCTTGAAGGACCCCGTCGGGTTGGCGCCCTCGAACTTCAGCCAGACCTCACAGCCAAGGGTTTCACTCAACGAGCAGGCATAGACAAGCGGCGTGCCACCCTCGCGCAGCGACACAACGGGCGTATCCACGTCAACAGGAAGCCGATCGCGATACTCCTCGATCACGCCACGCCATTGGTGCGCGCCGCTCATCACTCGCCCTCCACTCGCATTACTCCTACTACTCGTCGAACCGTGTCCAAGCCCCGCAGTTGATTGACGGTTGCGCGCAAGGCAGCGTCACTCGCGCGATGGGTGCGGACCACCAGGCCGGCATCGTCGCCGTGCCCTTCTTGGTGCACAACCTGGATGCTCACCCCGTTGTCAGCGAAAGCCGTCGCGACGCTCGCGAGAACACCTGGTCTATCGGCCACGTCAAGGTTGACGTAATACTCCGTCTGCGCCTGCCCAATCGGAAGCACGGGTAGTTGCGTGTACGTGCTCTCCCCCGGTCCCCTGCTGCCACTGAGGCGATTGCGCGCAGCAGCGACAACGTCACCAAGCACGGCACTAGCCGTGGGATTCCCGCCCGCTCCGCGCCCGTAGAACATCAACTGTCCGGCAGCATCGGCTTCAACGAACACCGCATTGAAGGATTCGCGAACAGCTGCCAGCGGATGCGCCCTCGGCAGCATGGTCGGGTGCACCCGAACGATCACCCCGGGGCGGTCACCATCGACGAGTTCGGCAATCGCCAGGAGTTTGATGACGAAACCCATGTCTTTCGCTGCCGCCATGTCATCGGCAGTCACTTCGGAAATCCCTTCCACGTACACATCGCTCAGCGTCACGCGGGTGTGGAAGGCGAGTTCAGCCAAAATCGCGGCCTTTGCAGCCGCATCGTGCCCATCGACGTCGAGCGAGGGATCGGCTTCCAGGTAACCGAGCGCATTGGCTTCGTAGAAAACGTCGGAGTACGCAGCACCTTCTTCATCCATCTTGGTCAGCATGAAGTTGGTAGTGCCGTTCACGATGCCCATCACCTTGCGCACCCGATCGCCCGCCAGCGATTCGCGCAGCGGACGCAGGAGAGGAATCGCTCCGGCAACGGAGGCTTCGAAGTACAGATCCACGCCATGGCGCCTGGCTGCCTCGTAGAGGGACGCACCGTCTTCGGCCAGTAACGCCTTATTTGCGGTTACCACACTCGAACCGGCCGCCATCGCCGCCAGGATGCAGGAGCGAGCGGGCTCGATACCTCCCATGACTTCCACGACGATGTCCGAACCGCTTGTTGCCACCGCCATCGGATCATCCGATAGCAACTCGCCGGGAATACCAGGACGGGCACGCGAGAGATCCCGCACGGCCACTGCCGTGACCCGCAATGGAGCTCCTACGCGCTCGGCAAGATCGCCGGCGTTCTCACGCACGAGTTCCACCACGGAGGTGCCGACGGTGCCGCCCCCGAGCAGGGCGATCGTCACCTCATCATGCGCAGCCATTCCCACTCCCTAGTTTCATTCTCGATACGAGCCCGACGACGAACACAGCCTGTCAGGTGGTCGGTTCCAAGCCGAGAAGATCATCGATGGTCTCGCGGCGAAGGACCGTGGAGACATCGCCTCCTTTGACCGACACAACTCCGGGTCGGGGCACGAAGTTGTAGTTCGAGGCCATCGATCGGCAGTACGCACCGGTTGCGGCAACCGCAAGCAGATCCCCGGGGGCGAGGTCCGAAGGCAGCCACGCATCGCGAACAACCACGTCCCCGGATTCGCAGTGCTTGCCTACCACGCGGCACAGCATCGGCTCGGCCATGGAGGACCTCGATGCCAACCGCACCGTGTAATCGGCTCCGTAGAGGGCGGTGCGGATGTTGTCGCTCATGCCACCGTCCACCGAAACATAGGTGCGCACCAGCCCGTGATCGAGTTCCACCGGCTTGATGGTGCCGACCTCGTACACAGTGATTCCCGCCGGTCCGACGATCGCCCGACCAGGCTCGAATGCCAGAGCCGGGACGGTGATCCCCGCGTCGGCGCATTCCTTGGCCACGATGTCGCCGATCTGCATCGCCATGTCCGCAACATCCAGCGGGTCATCGGAGTCCAGGTAGGCGATTCCCATTCCCCCACCGAGGTTGAGTTCCTCGAGTTCGATTCCTTGTTCGTCGTAAATGCGCTGGGCCAACGCCACCACGCGCGCAGCGGCAATCTGGAAACCCGAAGCATCGAAGATCTGCGAACCAATGTGTGAGTGAAGTCCCACCAAAGTGAGGCTTGGCAACTTCGCGATGCGCCGCACAGCTTCCTCGACTGCTCCTCCTTGCGCTGAAAGACCGAACTTCTGATCTTCGTGCGCCGTCGCAATGAATTCATGCGTGTGCGCTTCAACGCCCACGGTGGCTCGCACGAGCACCGGCTGAACGCGTCCAGCCTTGGCAGCGGCCTGCGCAACCCGCGCGATCTCTTCGAAGGAATCGATCACGATGCGTCCCACGCTGTAGTCCACGGCCGCCGCGATCTCCTCTTCGGACTTGTTATTTCCGTGCATCAATAGAAGTTCGCCAGGAACCCCAGCGCGCATCGCAACCGCGAGCTCTCCTCCACTGGCGACGTCGATCCCCAGCCCTTCCTCGGTCACCCAACGCGCCACAGCGGTGGACAGGAAGGCCTTGGCTGCGTAGAACACCATCGAGGCACCGGCTTCCCGGTAGGCCAGGGCGTACTCGCGAGCACGGGATCGAAGGTCCTGCTCATCGAGGACGAAAACCGGGGTGCCGAAGTCCCGAGCGATATCGCGAACGTCAACGCCCGCGACGGTCATGACACCAGAGGCGTCCCGGACGCAATTGCGGGGCCACACCCGTGAATCCAGCGCATCGACCGCGGCAGGCGAGGGAGCGCCCGAAGCCATACTGGACTCGGCCACGAATTCCCCATGCCTGGGTCCAGCCGGATGAGCGCGCACGGGCCAAGGCTAGGGCAGCACCGATATCGAGCACGCTGAGGCGAGAGGGACTACATGCGTTCGGGTGCGCTCACGCCCAGCATGTCCAGCCCATTGGCGAGGACTTGCCTCGATGCCGCGCACAACCAGAGCCGAGCTACATGCAGGTCGGAGAGCTCCTCATCCCCCCGGGGCAACACCCAACACACGTCGTAGAAACGGTGATAGACGGTGGCGAGTTCCTCGAGGTAACGGGCGACTCGGTGCGGTTCACGCAATTCAGCGGCGCTCGCCACAACGGAGGGAAACTGGGCGATGGTGCCGAGCAGATCGTCCTCGCGCTCATGGGACAGCAATCCCGGATCGAAATCTGCCTTACGCCAATCGATCCCGAGTTCCTCGGCATTGCGCAACACCGAAGAGATTCGTGCATGCGCGTATTGCACGTAGAACACCGGGTTGTCGTTGGTCTGGCGGGTGATGGTTTCCAGATCGAGGGTGAGCGGGGAATCGACCGGGTAGCGGGTGAGGGTGTAGCGGGCGGCGTCAACTCCCACTTCTTCGACGAGGTCCTCGAGGGTCACGATGTTGCCGGCGCGCTTGGAGAGTTTGACTTCCTCGCCGCCACGGGTGATCTTCACAAGTTGGCCGATCAAGACCTCGATATTCGTGTCCTGGTCATCTCCGGCGCACGCGGCAACCGCGCGAAGGCGGTTCACATAGCCGTGGTGGTCGGCGCCGAGCAGGTAGATATTTACGTCGAAACCGCGGGCGCGCTTGTCGACGTAGTAAGCGGTGTCGGAGGCGAAGTACGTGTACTCACCGTCGGCTTTGACCAGAACGCGGTCCTTGTCGTCGCCGAAATCGGTAGTGCGCAACCAGATTGCCCCATCGAGCTCGAAGACGTGGCCTTGCTCGCGCAGCCGATCGAGCCCTCGCTCCACCGCATTCGATGCGTGCAGGTGGCGCTCGGAGTACCAGACATCGAAGTGCGTCCGGAAGAGATCGAGCACCTGTTGCTGCTGGCGTAACTGCTTGGCGTAGGCGGCTTCGCGGAAAGCGACGAGCTGATCATCGTCGGGTTGATCGAGGATGTCCGGGTCCTCGGCGACGATCGCTGCAGCGAGGTCAGTTATGTATCCGCCGTGATAACCGTCTTCGGGTACCGGCTGTCCATTGGCCGCAGCCCGCACCGATTCACCGAACTTGTCCATCTGCACGCCGCGGTCATTGATGTAGAACTCCCGGGCCACATCTGCACCGGCTGCCGCCAGCACGCGCGCGATCGCGTCGCCCACAGCAGCCCAGCGCGTGTGACCGAGGTGCAACGGTCCGGTGGGGTTGGCCGAGATGAACTCAACGTTGATCGTTCGCCCGGCAAGGGTCGTCGAATGCCCGTACTTCTCGCCTTCGGTTACCGCGATCCGGGCAACCTCACCTTGGGCCGCCGCGTCGAGGGTGATGTTGACGAAGCCGGGGCCAGCCACATCGACCGAGGCGACCCCCGCGATAGACCCCAACTGCTTGGCCAATTCGGTGGCGAGTTCCCGTGGGTTTCGTCCGACCTTCTTGGCTAGGACAAGGGCCACGTTGGTGGCGTAGTCGCCGTGTTCTCGGGACTTGGGTCGCTCCACGACGATCTGATCGTCGGCTGGAGTGTCGATCCCCGAGTCGGCCAGAACGTGGGCAAGTGACCGGCCAATTGCTGTCCGCAATTCGTCGATGGTCACCGCGTGAGCGTAGCGACGGGGGTGTGTGGTTATGCTCAAGGCAGGCAAGTACCGATCAGCACCACCGTTCATGAAGCGCCGCCAGCCAGGTGACGTAGCAGTTTCTGAGCACGAGCACAGATTCCGGACGAAGGTTTGAACGGCTAGCCCGCTCCGGGCGAGGTGTCCGGCGCGAAACTTCGTGCAAGGAGAATGTGCAACATGGCTCAAGGAACCGTGAAGTGGTTCAACTCTGAAAAGGGCTACGGCTTCATCGCGCAAGCAGATGGCGGACCGGATGTCTTCGTCCACTACTCAGCGATCGAATCAGACGGCTACCGCTCCCTCGAGGAGAACCAGGTCGTCGAATTCGACATCGTTCAGGGCCCCAAGGGTCCGCAGGCCGACAAGGTCCGGACTTCCTAAGTCCCTCCCGTCGACTTCTCACGGGCTCCACCTTCGGGTGGGGCCCGTGAACTTTTTCCGGCGTCATGCACACTGGGGGTATGGCCGACGACGACATCGAGCGCCTGCTGCGCGAGGTCAATGCTCTCAACACGGGCGCAACCAGTTCTAGTTCATCCAAGGGTCCGGCAACG